>JBCCKJ010000006.1:0-24815 GCA_039027455.1 Pseudomonadota bacterium
CCGCGCGCGGTCGAGATGACCTATATTCCCGATGGCGAACCGTTTTCGTGGGCAGCGGACAAGATGGGGCCTCAACTGGCGAACGTGTTCGATCAAGACATGTCGAACCTCCCCTTTGTGCAGGAGGGAATGAAAACCCTCAAAAGCGGCTTGATGGAACTGGGCACTTATCAAGAAAGCCGCGTCCGGCATTTCTATGAGACGATGCAGAAGTATCTGAACGGCGAGATGCCGGGGACCGAGCCCGCTGAGTAAACAAAGGAGCGCCGCCCGGGCTCAGGCCTCGGCGGCGACTTCCGCAGCGTCGAAATAGTGGATGCGCAAGTCTTTGAGCTTGTCACCATCGAATGTGCCCGCTTCACACACCGTCTGGCTGAAACGGCGTCCAGTCTTCTTTGATGTCATGGTCAGGCGGATAGCTGAAAGCACCCAAGCGTCGCCGCCAGCGATCTCCAAGGTTTCCGTTTCGGGATTGTCCCAACTGCCCATCACTGCCGGGTAAAGCCGTTGGAACGCGTCACGCCCGGTCCACTCACCGCCGTAAGGCAGCGATCCCGCTTCGTAGATCGTGAAATCCTCTGTCACACGGTCGGCAAGATCATCCCAGCGTCCGTCGCGAGCGGCGGCGTATATCTCGCCAAGGACTCGCGCTTTGTCAGGGCCCGATAGCATCGAGCGCTCTTACTCAATCGTGCCGATCAGATCGCCAACCTTGTAGGTGCTGCCTTCTTCGCCCGTCGGCCGAATGACGCCGCTGGCTTGGGCTTCGATTTCGACAGTCGTCTTGTCGGTTTCAGCGGTGTAGATAATCTCGCCCTTGGCGACCTCTTCCCCATCGCCAAACATCCATTCGGCCAAAATCACTTCGGTCGCGCTCATTCCGAGTTTGGGAATACGGATTTCTTCAGCCATTCGCTTCAGTCCTTTCCTACTGAGGCTTTGATCTGCTCGACAATCTCGGCCTTGGTTGGAATCCAAGCCTGTTCGAGATGCGTCGCAAATGGCACAGCGGCAAAGGTCCCGCCGATCCGACGCACAGGACCCTTCAGGTCATCCCAGCACTTTTCCTGGATGTTCGCGGCCAGCTCCGCACCGGTGCCAAAGGGACGCACCGCTTCATGCAACGTCAGCGCACGCCCCGTCTTGCGAACGCTCGCGAGAACGGTTGCCTCGTCGTAGGGCGCGATCGTTCTAAGATCGACCACCTCGACGCTAATGCCCTCTTTCTCAAGTTCCCCGGACACTTCGAGCGCGTCCAGCACTGTGCGCCCATAGGTGATGAGGCTGATGTCGGAACCCTCTTTGGGGACCGAGGCTTTGCCGAGCGGAACGCGGTAATCGACGCCCGGATCTTCGGATTTGAGGCCGTAGCACAAGATGTTCTCGATAAAGACGACCGGATCATTCGCTTCAATGGCCGAGCGCATCAGCCCGCGAGCGTCAGCCGCGTTGGAGGGCGTGACAACGTGCATGCCAGCCACATGCGCAAACCACGCCTCGAGCATGTCGGAGTGTTGCCCACCAAAGCCCACGCCCACGCCGGTCGTGGTGCGGATCACGATCGGACATGGGGTCTGGCCACCGCTCATAAACCGAAGTTTGGCCGCGTGGTTGACGATCTGGTCCATGCACACGCCCACAAAGTTCATCAGCATGATCTCGGCGATCGGGCGCTGTCCGGCGAGCGCCGCGCCGACCGCCGCGCCGATAATCGCGGTCTCCGATATCGGCGTCGCGCGAATACGATGTTCGCCATACTTCTCGGTCAGGCCCGAAGTGATCTTGAAGACACCGCCACCCTGTTTGGCCGCAACATCTTCGCCCAGGCAGAAGACGCCGTCATCGGCCGCCATAGCCTCATCGATGGCCTTGTTGAGGGCCTCGGTCATGGTGATTTCGGCCATTACGCGGTCTCCTCAAGCACGTCTTTGAAGATTTCGTCGGTGTCCGGCAGTGGGGCGTCGAGAGCGTGCTCAACGGCCGCGTCGATCTCCGCGTCAATTCCGGCAACGATGGCGTCGAGTTCCTCTTCGGTGAATTGCCGCTCCAACATGACCTTGCGCAGTTTGGGCAGTGGGTCTTCGGCCTGCATTTCCGCCAGGTGTTCTTCAGGCATGTAGGAGAAGTCGGAGCCGAAGAAGTGGCCCATCATGCGATAACACATGGCTTCGACCAGGGTTGGCCCCTCGCCCGCGCGCGCCCGATCGACCGCTTCCTTCACCGCCGGGTAGACCGCGTTCACATCGTTCCCGTCGACAGTTACGCCTCTCATACCGTAGCCGGCGGCGCGCTCGCCAATATTGGGGCTGTCGGTGTGGTCGGCGTAAGCGGTGTGTTCGCCATAACGGTTGTTCTGGCACAGAAAGACGACTGGCAGCTTGTAGAGTTGGGCCATGTTCATGGCTTCGTGGAAGCCGCCAATATTGGCCGCGCCGTCACCAAAGCTGACCAGCGTGACCTTGCCATCGCCGTTGTTCTGGCTCGCCATAGCCAGGCCGTTGGCGATCGGCAGACCGCTGCCCACAACGCCTGTGGTCACCATAATCCCGGTGTCGGGATCAGTGATGTGCATGGTGCCGCCTTTGCCTTTGCAGGTGCCCGTGGCTTTGCCGAGGCATTCGCCCCACCACTTTTCAATCGGAATACCCTTGGCCGTCTGTTCGCCTTGACCGCGATAGGTGCACACGACGTAATCGTCCGGCTCCAGCGCGGCCATCGCGGCGGCGGAAACCAGCTCTTGCCCGCGCACGCAGTAATACATGACCGCGACCTTCCCCTGCATCAGGAGTTCGCGAAACTTCTCATCGGTGCGGTTGACCTTCATGGTCCGGGTGTAAATGTCGAGCAGCTTCTCGCGATCGATTTCAGCCATTGGATCGAGCCTTTCGGAATGAAAATGGAAAGTGGCGAGGGCCCGCCGGTTAGAACTGGACCCGCTGTGTGAAGCCGCCATCGATGACGATGTTGGACCCGGTCATGTAAGGCACCGCCGGGCTCGCCACGAAGACGATAGCTTTCGCGACCTCTTCGTCGTTGCCAAACCGACCCATCGGCATCTTCGCAAGCGTGCCCTCGTAAAGCTCGGGCATGGCGCCCTTGATCATCTCCCAGTTCCCGCCCGGATATTCGATCGCGCCCGGCGATACGGTGTTCACGCGAATGCCTTGCGGGGCGAGAGCCTGCGAAAGCTGCGAGCCGTAGGTGATGAGAGCCGCCTTGAGCGCGTTGAAAGCTTGCGGCGCAATGAAGGTCTCCAGCGCGGCGGTGGAGCTCATGAAGACGATCGAGCCGCTGTCCGAATTGGCGAGATGCGGGGTCAGCGTTTCCACGCCGTTGACCGCCCCCATAATGTCCATATCAAGGCCATTCTGCCAATCGCCTGTGCCGCCCGTGCCTGAACTCGAAGCGGTGTGGATGAAGATATCGCACCCGCCGAGTTCGCCGGCTGCCTTTTCAAGCCAGGCTTTATAGGCGTCTCCGCCAGCGGCCATGTCGAACACTTCGGCAAAAACCTTGCCCGACCCCGCCGCCGCAATCTCGGCCTTGGCAGCTTCGATTTTGTCGTCCTTCCGGCTAAAAAAGGCGACGTCCGCTCCTCCAGCGGCGAACAGTTTGAGTGACGCAAGCCCCAAGCCATGCGCGCCGCCATTCATGATGACTTTCTTGCCGTTCAGTCCCAGATCCATCGCCACTCTCCCAAGGGTCTTCAATTCTGTGAAGAGGAATAGCGAAGCATCTCCAAGGAGCGCACTCGCAAAATTGGGGAGGGGCGGTCAGTCGAGCGCGAACTCGTCTGTATTATGCGTGGAGCGCGCTTTCCTTAGCCTTGTTTAGGCGATCAGGCTTTGGGCGTGTGCGCATCGACCGCCTCGATAACCGCATCCACCAGGCGTCCTTGACCGGCTCGACAATAATGTCGGGCTTATCTTTGATCAGCGCAACAAGCCAGTCGACCAGGACCGCCGGATTATCGGTTTCGTGGAGGAACCGGAAGGGCACCTCGCATTTGCGAAGATCGCCTTCCCAGTCGATAACAAAGACCCGTATCTCGCTGTGTTAGCCTTCGTGCTTTTGCGCAGTCAAATGCGAAACCGCCGTGCGGATCAGCGCTACGCAATCTGAATCGCGCGCCGCGGCCCAATCAGCTTAGCAAGCCGAATACATCGAATGCATAATCCAGAGCAGGAGCCACCGACGGCTCTTTGTTAGGGATCGGTGGCTCCTGAAGGCGATGGATCAAGGCTTACTAATGATCACTCGATCGGCTTGCGCGGAGCGCGAGCGGGCGGGCCGCCGTTGTCGCCATTGGTCTTTGCAGTCTTGCGAGGTTTCGGCGAGAAGGGTTGAGCAAGACAGCGCACGCTGACCTGATAAGGCAGCATGGCGGATTCGGTGTCATAGTTCGTGTCCGTCATCGTCGTTTTGCGACGTATGACATCCGCCTTGATGAAAAACATGGCTTTAGCGTTGGTCGTCCAGGCCTTACCCAAAACCTCCTCCTGCGAAAGCCCGGCGTTCATCTTTTGCGTTTTGAGATCTTCGCACGCCTCTTGTGGACTTTCGATCCACGTGATCCGATCCAGATCGATCACGCGGTTACCTTCCAGTGTGGTCTCTCGCAGACCGCGGCGGATAAGGGCCCGCTTTTCCCAGCTCGGCTTGTTAGGACCGCTGGCAAAATGAGGGTTTTCCTTAGACTGCCAGGTCACCCGGGCGATCTCTTTGCGACGCTTGGCCTTCACATGCCCTTCCAGAAGGAAGCGATGCGCCTTGGACTTGAGCTCTTTGTAGGTGTCGTCTTTGGCCAGAACTTCGACTGGAATCGCATCAATTCCGTTCTTCGAAATCGACACGCTCTCAATCCAATCGATGCTGGAGTTAGCCATTGCTGGCCCAGTGAATTGGATAGCTGAGCCAAGGGCCGCACAGGCCAAAGCGGTGGTGTAGATTGGTTTCATGAGTACGTTCCTTTTTTGAGGAGTAAGGGGGGCGGAAGGCCAACCCAGATCGGGGGAGTGGTTCGCCTTCCGCGGTTTCAGAGAGATTAGAAGGCGATGCGTAGGCCCGCCCGTCCTCCGAAGCTGTTGTAGTTGCCGCTGATATCAGCGTTGCCTTCGATGAAGCCGGTAACGCGGCCCTTGGTCGCGATGTTGATACCCAGATCAACGCGACCAAAAGTGTCGATCGGATCGTTGGTGATCGTCGTCGAAGACTGCGGGAGCGAGAGACTGACTTGCCCGTCTCCGGCGAACTCGTGCACCGCTCGCGCGCCAGCGTAGTAGGTAACAATGTTGCCCGACCCAGTCGCTGTCTCACCGCCGATGCGAGCGCCGGCTTGGCCACGAAGGCCATCAAAGCCATCAAACGCGAAGCTCGCGCTGCCAACATTCAGGTCATCGAGTGAGCTCGTCTGAAACTCCAGCGAAGCCGACGGTTCGAGGAAGAAACCACCCTTAGTGGTCCAGCGATAGCCAACCTGACCACGCGCACCGAATGTGTCGGCGCTGACTGATGCATCAAAGCCTGCGCTAGCGTTTTCGATGTCAGCGGTGATGAAGTCGTACTTCGCCAGCGCGTTCGCGAAGAAACCATCCTTTTTGTAGCCGGCATAGGCCCCTAGATTGAAGGCGCTGAAATCCACAAGATCGCCGCTGTTATCAAAACCGAGTTGCGAGTTGAGGTAACCGGCTGTCAGGCCAAAGAAGGCCCCTTCATCTTTGCTGCCAGGGCCGAATTCGAAGCCACCCTGGAGGCCGAAGTAGTCTTGACTGTAATCCAGCGTGATATCCTGGTTAAAACCACCGCCCGTGAAAGCAAAACTCTCTTCGCGGTTGCCTGTCGATCCGTAAAACTCAAGCCACAGCGGTGAACGCTCTTCAGAGTCGGTGTGCCTTTTGTTCTCAATATGAGCGGCCCAAGCGTCGGCGCTGCGATACCAGACGTTTTGGGCGCCTTCACCGACCTTGAGCGATTGGAACACCGGGGTCCCGATCGCGCTGCTCAGCAGAAAATCGTTCTCCAACGCGTCGAAGATGAGGCCAAGAGAAAACAGTCCAGATGTATGAGTGTTGCCCCCTTCGAGAGTGAAGGCCTGCGCGTCCGTTCCTGCGTCAGCGTCCACAACCACAACGCTGGCTCCAAACTGATCTAGTGGCATTAGACCGTCGACCGTAAGGGTCGTGCTTCCTGTCGCAGATCCGCCAATGATCAAAGTGTCTGCGGTAGGCGGAGCCGCAAAGTCGATATCGAGCGCAAGTGCGCCGTCTTGACCGACATAGTCGCCGTCGACAGTCAACGAACCGCCTGCCACACCATCAGCCATCGTGATGAGGCCACCGTTTGATATTTGCTCAAGCTCGCTGAACTGAACGGCCCCGGCTACGCGAAGGGTTCCGGTGTTGGCGAAGACATCACTGCCTTGGCCGAAAAGGCTTTCGCCGTTGGCGGCGAAGACGCCCGCATTGGTTACCGTATCGTTGCCTGTTCCAAGGCTCACCGCGCCTTCGATTACGCCGGTGTTTAGCGTGTTTACGTCGCCTGCAGAGCCATCTCGGACCCGGACCTCAAATCCTTGCGCACCTCGCAGGGTGCCAGTGTTGGTGAGGTTAGCGACGCCTCCAGCTAGGCTCAGCTCGACCGCATCATCGCCGGCGAAAACATCGCCCGTCGTGATATTGAGATCGTTGGCGCTCTGTTGTTCTGCGAGGAGGCCGTCGGTCGCAGCGCTGACAGCGCCAGCGCTCGTGTCAACCAAGATCGCACCGCTTGCCAACTCGTTTTGAGCTTGAACGCCGATACCGTTCGCGCTGGTGACATCAGCGGTGACAATCGCGGTGGCGCCGGTGCCGTCATTGTGCACCTCGATGCCGTTCTCCGAGGCGGTTACGGTGCCCAAACGGGTGTCGACGGTGAAGTCGCTGCCTGAGTGACCCGCCGTGATGCCATTGCCGTTGCTCCCGGTCACATCGGCGGTAGTGACTCTGGTGGTGCCAGAGCCAAGATTGCTAGTCTCGATTCCGCTAAGAGCGCCTTCGACCGATCCGGCGGTGGTGTCCACCGTCAGGTTGGTGCCGATATCGCTGACGCCAGCGCCAATCGCGGTTTCACCCGCGCTTGTGACGTTGGCGGTGCGAACACCGACTGCGCCCGTGCCGGAATTGACCGCCAGAATTCCGGCAAAGCCGCCCGACACATCGCCCGCCGAGCTATCAACCAGGATATCGACGCCAGATGCGGTGTTCGTGGCCTCAATCCCTTCACCGTTGACGCCAGTTACATTGCCAGCGGTGATCGAAAGCGTGCCCGCCGCATCGTTCACTGCGAGGATACCGTGATCCTGCCCAAGGATAACGCCCGCCGTCGTATCGATGCTGAAATCACCACCAGTAGTGTGGCCAGCGGCAACGCCATCATCCGCGCTGCTGGTGACATCGGCGGTCATGATGGAGAGTGTGCCAGAACCCTGGCTGAGCGAGAACACGCCCTCGTCCTGAGCGGACACGGAGCCCAACCTCGTATCGATCACGACATCACCACCTGTTTCGGTGCTCCGAATGTCCACGCCGCGCCCGGTCAGGGCGGTAACATCGGCGGTGATAGCCGAAAGGGCACCGCTGCCGAGATGGAAGGCCTGAATGCCGTTTTCGCCCGCGCGGATCGCGCCGGCCGTCGTATCAATAAAGTGACCCGTGACATCACCATCGCCAAAGGAGCTGATGCCGAAGGATTCTTCAGCCAACACGTCCGCGGTCGCTATCCGGATCTCGCCGCGCGCCGAACTTGACACGTCCAGACCCGCTCCAGTCGAGCTGATACTGCCTGCTGTCGTGTCAACGATGTTCGAGCCGATGAGGCCGGAGTGCTCAGCAATGAGGGCTGTGTTGTCGCTCACCACATTGGCTGTGATGGTCGACATGTCGCCTGCGCCGGTTGAAAGGTGCACGACGCCATCATTCTCGCTAGCTAGGATCGCCCCAGCGCTGGTGTCGATCGAGCTGGTGGTCGCAGATTCACCGGTCATCACAAGAACACCTGCGCTTGAGCCGCCCTCGACATTGGCAGTACGCAAACTGGTCGCTCCGGAGCCAATATTGTCGACTTCAATCGCGTATGCACCGCCAGCGGTTACAACGCCCGCCGAAGTGTCGAGGCTGACTTCAGAGCCAGCGCCTTCAGCGAAAATACCCCGGCCGTTCTGGCTAGTGACATTCGCGGTGGTGACGCGCAGCGCGCCATCGGTCTGAAGCCGTGCATCGATGCCATCATCGCCTGCGCGAACGCTGCCCGTGGTGGTGTCGACTGTGTTGTCGCCGGTCGCGCCCAGCTTTACCGCTCTGACGCCCATGCCTTCGGCCGAGACATTGCCTGTCTTAGTAGTCGCGTCACCTTGGCCAATAGCAATGTGATTGACGCCGGTTGCACCCGCGGTCAGAAAGCCTTCGCTCGTGTCCACTTCACTGTTAATTGTGGTATCGCCGGTGAAGACGAGGACGCCTGCAATCTCGCCACCCACAACATCCGCTGTGCGCACGCTCGAATTGCCTGTGCCGGTGTTCACCACCTGGATACCGTGTGTGCCGCCGGTGGAGACTGTGCCCTCGACAGTATCGATCGAAAGGGCGTTGCCGGACGTCTGTACCGAAATGCCGATACTATCTCCCGCTGTGACATCCGCTGTCTGGATCTCAGCACCGCCCGGCGCCGTGTGTTCGAGCTGAATCCCCGACGACCCGCCAGAAACGCTGCCTTCGGTGGTGTTGATTGCGGTTTCGTCGCCACCCGAATTGCGAGCAAAGATAGCTGAGTCATTCTGGCCTGATAGGTCACCTGTTTGAATGAAAAGCGCACCCGAACCCGCGTGTTCGGCAAAGATCGCGTGGGTGTTGGCCGAAACCGTTCCGGCGCGGGTGTCGATGCTCGATGAGCTGTTCGAGGTGATCGCGCGAATGCCAAGAGCTGCGTTCACATCAGCGGTGGTGATACGCGTTGAACCCGTCCCATCATTGAGCGCATCAACGCCATAAAGGCCCTGCTCGATTGTGCCCGCGGTCGTATCAATCGTGATCGAACCAGCGGCGTCCTGATTGAACGCAAAGACACCGGATTCGTTTGCACTGCTGATGTCCGCAGCAAAGATAACTGTGTCGCCGACCCCTGCGTTGTTGACCCAAACACCGGTCGCGTCGCTGTTGATGGTGCCTGCTGTGGAATCAATCGAAACACCAGTAGAAAGCTCGCCCAGGGTGACCTCAATCCCCTTGCCTTCTGACGTGCTGATATCAGCCGCACTGATCCCAACCAAACCTTCGCCACCATTATCGACTTCGATTCCGTTGTTGAATGCCCGGATCGCGCCCGCTGTGCTGTCGATCACAATGCCGCCAAGCGAATTCGCGCCCGACATGACTTCGATGCCATTGGCCGAAGGGGCAAGCACATTAGCCGTTACAATCGAGACACCTCCGGTGCCATCCTGCCTTACACTGATGGCGGCATCGCCAGCCCCCAGGACGGCGCCATTGCTGGTTATGCTCACATCACCGCCGACCGTCTTGTCGGCCTCAATACCGATGCCGGTTCCGGCCTGGACGGCTGCTGTCGCAATCGTAAGTGACCCTGCGCCGTTATCGACGGCCAGGACCCCGCCATCTGCACCCTGGATGAGGCCACCCGTGGTATCAATGTTCGTGCCGCCATCGCCATTGTTGCCCGATCCGATAGCTTTTGATTCAAGACTGGTGACGTCGCGGGCCACAATATTGACCCCGCCTACCCCGTTATTGGCGACGCTGATTCCGCTAAGACGCGCAATCACGCTGCCCTGAATATTCAGGTTCGTTGCGGCGTCCCCTGCCGAGTTAAATGTCTTGATACCGGATAACTCGCCACCTGAAACCAGACTGCCTTCACCAGTAAAGATAGACAGAAGGGCATCACCTTCATGATAGATCCCGATACCGGTTTCCGAGTTTACGATCGAGCCTTCGTTAACGATAATGGTTTGGGCACCATCGCCGAACAGTCTGATACCGATATCCTCAACCGTATTGACAGTGGTCGGCGTATCGGCGCTGCCGATCACAATCGTCGTATTGTCCTGATTAACACCAATCTGCCCAACCTCATCCGGCGCAGGGACAACGCAGGAAATGATGTTCGGGTTAACCTGCTCATCGCATTCGGGTGGAATGGCGGCATGAGCAGCCGTAGGTAACAGCGCCCATGCCGCCGCGCTTGCTGCCGCACATTGCAGCAGGCGACCCTTGAGGGACGGCGCATAAGCGGTGTGGACCGACGAATTCTTGATCATCTGAGACATATTCAAACCCTCACTTTCGTATGTGCGAAGTGGCCGGATCGGGAGATCGAGCCGGCTCCAACGATCGCTGGAGTGAGGGTGAAGTGCGCTATTCGATCCCGCTTGGGCAGAGCCTGCGGCGTCTCAATTTATCGCTTTGAAACAGAGGAGTAAGCTACGTCAGCGTCGCACCCCAAAGCGTATCATTAGCGGTCAGATTTGTATCAATTGTAGACCGTGCGATCCGGTCATGAAGGGAGGGCGTTCAGCCGAAAATATAGCCCAAGCCGCGTACTGTGCGAATGACCTCGGGCTTGCCGGGGTTGCTTTCGATCTTTTTGCGCAGGCGAGAGATTCGCAGGTCAATCGACCGGTCATACGGATCCCAGCTGCGATCATGCGCGCGCTCCAGCAACTGGTCGCGATTGAGGACTTGGCCCGGATTGGTCGCGAAAACCTTAAGCAGGCTGAATTCCATGGCTGTGATCGCCACTTCCTCCCCACTGTGATCAAACAAAGTCGCTTTGCTAAGGTCTAGAGTGCACTTACCAAAAGAGACCTTTTGGTCTGGTACCTTATCGTCAGCGTCGGCATGCTTATCGGATCGGCGAAGTACGGATTTCACCCGCGCCTCCAACTCGCGAAGGTCCACAGGTTTGCCGAGGTAATCGTCCGCACCCATTTCCAGGCCGACTATCCGATCAACCGTTTCGGCAGCCGCTGTTAGCATGATTACGGGTACCTTATCCGTCGTGCGAAGCCGTCTGAGCGTGGTCAGGCCGTCCATTCCTGGCATCGAAATGTCGAGCAAAACGAGATCAGGCGCAGAGCGCTCCACCAATTTGAGCAAGTCCTCGCCATTCGCGGCCTTACGCACGGCGAAACCGCGTTGCTCAAGGTATTCCGCGACCATTTCGCGAAGATGCGGTTCATCGTCGCAGATGATGATTTGAGAGGCAGCGGCAGCGGTCATCATGAGGTCCTTTGCGATTGGCATAATGTCGCAGCCAGCGCCTTAAGCTCGTCTGCGAGAATGGGTTTCTTTATGTAGGAGACGCGTCCCGATCCGAGGAATCTATTGACTTCTTCGGTCAACGCATCGCCCGTGGCAAAGCCAATTCGACCTGAGTACTGCGGCGAAAGGCTGACCAGATTTTGCATAAACTGCTCCCCGGTCATGCGCGGCATTCTCATGTCGGAAATGATCGCATCGAAGGCTGTCTTCCTGGCGATTGCAATAGCTTCAACGGGGCAGTTCACGCAGCGCGCTTTATATCCTTCAGATTCGAGTATTTCCGCGATGAGCTCTGCGACCATCGGCTCGTCGTCCAGAACCAGGACACGTCGGGCCAAGCCCGATGGATGCTGTTCATCAAATGTATCCGTATCGGGCTCAATCGCAGAAGCCACCGGCACTCGGACTGTAAAGGTAGATCCGTGACCCACACTCGAAGTAACAGTGAGAGTGCCGTTGTGGTTGGTCACGATGCGGTGGCAGAACGCGAGCCCGAAACCTGTTCCCTTCCCCACTTCTTTTGTGGTGAAGAACGGGTCGAAAACCCGAGAGATGATTTCGTTCGGTATGCCCACCCCATTGTCCATTACGTGCGTGACGATTTCTCTCGCAGTCGCATCATGAGAGCATGTGATTTTCAGGCGCGCTGGACGCTGGGTCCCCGCGATCGCCTGCTCAGCATTAACGATCAGATTGCTGAATACTTGGGCCAGTTGATCCTTGTCGATCAAAGCAGGCGGGACGCGTCCATCGTGCTCAAACTCGATCTCTACACCGGACGACCGCAGTCCATATCCTGCTACATCTATGGCGACCTCAATCACTTCGACTAGGCTGCTGCTTTGCAGCTCGCTAGGCTTTTGGCGTGCCATGGCGAGGAATGTTTTAATAATCCGAGCACTGCGTTCAGCGGCCTGGCTGATCCGATCAATCTTTTGATTTTGATCGTCTGTGGCCAACGTGCCCTGAAGCATCTGGGAGTAACCCACGACGATCGAAAGCGGGTTGTTGAGTTCGTGTGCCACGCCCGCAAGCAATTCGCCCAGCGCTGAGAGCTTTTCATTCTGATGAGTGATATCGCGTTGAGCCTCAAGCTCGGCTTCTGCGTTGCGCTCGTTGGTAACATCAAGAGCCGTCAGCAAATATCCTCCCAAATCAGTGCGATTGGTGCGAACAATGACAGTGCGGCCTGTCTTGAACGAAAACTCTTGCGGCTCCCCATAAGAACGGACCCATTCGACTGTCTGGTCCGCGAATTCATCGGCTGTGATGTTCTCCGGCACATGCGCTAAGCCGGAATGGTAGTGTTCCGCCATGGCGTCGCGTGCGCTTGTCCCAACATCAAACGGTCGATCGCGGTACGGCAACACAGTGCGCAAGTACTTCTGGTTGCACATAACGAAGCGCATATCTTCGTCCCACAGCGCAAATCCTTCTTCCAAAGACTCCGCGGCATCTTGAAGCAAGGTCAATGCGCGAAGATCGGCCGCTTTCTCGGGCGTAACATCACGCACTCGGCACAGCAGCGCTCCGTCTTCGCTTGGGCTCGTCTCAACCGCTAGAATGTGATTGTCAGGAGTTCGAAAATCGATCCTGGATGGTGGGCAATTCAGTGCGCGGATGGCGTCCTCAATTCCTGCAAGAGCCGGGCTGTCTGAAGCTATCGTCAATCGAGAGTCGACAAAAGCCGTAGTCAGCAAATCGGTAAACCTCTCTCCAAATGGAGCGGACCGCATACGGTCGCGGAAAAGAAACTCCGTGAACGCATCGTTGCAGGTCGTCAGCCCCCCATCGACCGCGAAAAGAGCAAAGCCATCGCTGATGGACGATACAACATCGCGCAAAGCGTTGACGGCGAAATCTTGGATCAGAACCCATTGATGCCGACCACTGGGCAACGGGTGACTGAAGGGCGTAATGATCGTTCGATCCGGCAGTATCACCGATGGCATTCGCCAAGCCCCTTCAGCCATGGCCCTCTGTACATCGGTGCTTGCAACCTTATAGGGCGCCTCTTGAAAGATCGCCCGCCTGACAGGGCCAGTCCCCTGCCCCCAAAGCTCTCCTCTGAAGGCTTCTGCCATCGCTTGGAGCACTTCGTCCGGAGACGAGCCCGCTGAAATCGAGCGGCCGTTGGGAATAATGTCAGCGGCTTTGGCGTTCATTCGAATGAATCTGAAATCAGCGCAAAACTCTAACCAGGGGAGGGGATGCCCTTCGAAGTACTCGAACTCAGCGTCAATTTCCGGCTTTTCCATGCAGGCTCACTCAATCTCTCAAGGCCCCATTAGCGCCCTGTCTTATCAGTCTGATTTCCAGAATTGTATCAATTGTATCGGGGAATAGACGCCTTTTGCTTGCGAGCTTTAGCCTAATCGAAATCGGTCTGTTCACCCGTTCGGCTAGTGGCCCGGAGGCGATTTGGAGAAGCTCAGCCATCGATGGCAGTCGCTAACCGGGCCGTTTGTTTTCTCCAAGGTCCTAGTCAGAAATCGAAGGCAGGACTTGGGTTGGTTGCGGACCACCTGCTTTACGGCGATCGCGATCGTCAAGCAGACGCGGCAAAAGGATTAAGTTGACGCGACCATAAGTTTACCTCAAGTTTACTTATTGGAAACCTGAATGAGACCGGGCGAGGTTTGTGGTCTGGATTAAGCGCATATCTGGATTAGCTTTTCTAGGGGCTGGGTTGGCCGCGTTTGGGGTGTATTTGTGGACCCTCTTGCCAGTCAAGATCGATCGCCAGACGCAAGATCCGGCCTTCGCCCATCTTGCCAACGACGCCAAGAATTTAGCCAGTTTTCAAGAAGGCTACTTCGAACACGCCGGGTACACACTTCACTATGTTAGCGCGGGCGAAGGCGAAGCGATTGTCTTCTTTCACGGCTTTCCTTCCTTCTGGTATTCCTTTGCCAGGCAGGTCGACCGCTTCGGAACGGACTATCGTGTCATTGCAGTGGACGGCCTTGGAGCCGGGAAATCCGACGCGCCTTATGAGGTTGAGCCCTATGAGCTTGAGGCCATGGGTGAGCATATCGTTGCACTGCTAGATGAGCTGGACATTCAACGAGCACATTTGGTCGGCCATGATTGGGGATCGGCTTTCGCCATCGGCCTCGCCCAAAGGTATCCGGAGCGTGTGATGTCCGTAACTGGCATCAGCGCGCCGCCGATGAACGCAACTCTGTACGCGTTTGAGGTTGATCCCAAAGCGCGAGAAACGAGCGGCTATGTCGAGCGGTTTAAGCAAGCCAGCGCCCCGCTGCTGGCTATGCTCGGCGTGGCCGATCAGATCTACAATGATGCCTATCGCCCGCTGGTCGAGGACGGCAAGCTGACGCCCGAGGAAGGCGAGCTCTTTCGTACGGCCACCAGCAATCCCAAACGTACCAACGCTCACATTAATTGGTACCGCGCGAATGTGCCGCATCCCGATGCGCTTTCCGAGGCGGATTTCTGGCCTTCGCGCTACGCGCGGGTGACTATGCCAGCTCTCTACATCTGGGGCGAGGATGACCCAATCTACAATCAGACCGCTCTCGATCGACTGACCGAATTATCGGATCAGTCCGAGGTCCTGATGCTTCCAGAAACGGGCCATTGGCCGCATGTGCGCAACGTCAAAGCCGTCAACGCGGCAATTGAAGCGCACATTAAAACGGCCTCCGACCGCTCCACCACAACAGATTAGTCTTCGAGAGCGTAGGCGATCACGTAGCCGCCTTTACCGTCTACGACCGCCTGGGAATCGATGTATTCATTCGTCGCCGGGTCACGCGGATAGCGCCAATGCGGATTGGGGACCGTCACGATCAAATACTGCTTGCCGTCCTGCCTCGATCGGTACGTCATCGGCGTTGCGAGGCCATTGCCGGGAAGCGGCGCCTCCCATTTTTCCTCGCCGGTTCGCACATCAAAGGCGCGCACTTTGGCGTCCATCGTCGAGCTTAGGAAGGTCAGCCCGCCACGCGTCGTGAGAGTGCCCGCGCGCACGGCTGTGCCCACGTCAACGGGAATGCCCGAGCGCAATCCAAACGGTCCAGACTGGCTCATATCGCCCGCTGGTCGACTCCACAGCAATTCCTTGGTGTTGAGATCGATCACGGCGATCTGCGACCACGGTGGCTCAAAACACGGAACCTGCGTGCCCAGCCGCGACATGAAAGGCTGAGGGTAGCCATACGCCTTGATCCGGCGGTGATCGAACGGATCATCCGGGTCTGGCTCGCCCATTTCCGGCATGGGCCCGTCTTCGTCGTAGCGCACGGCGGGGTGATTGGTGCCAAGGATCAGCGCTGCCAGCGGTCCAGCCTCCGCGACTTGCTCTGGCGTCACCATAATCAGCCGGTGCGCGAGCATCATGGGAGCCGCCACAAGCAAGCCGTTGTCCGCATCCACCGACACACTGCCCCAATTGAAGCCGCCGAAATTGCCTGGATAGAGCATTGTGCCAGTTTGGGTGACCCCGGTTGCGAGCGATGGCGGGGTGTACATGCCTTCGTAGTTCATCGTGCGGTATTCGATCCGGCAGACCATCTGATCGATCGGAGTGAGACCCCACATATCCTTTTCGTAGCGGTACGGATGAAAGTTGGGCAGCGGGGATTCGGGCTGGGTTGCGGCGAGTTTTTCGCGTTCGACGGCGCCACTTTGAGGCGCGGGCTTTTCCTCGATCGGATGCACCGGCGTGCCGTCACGCCGGTCGAGCAGGAAGATATCGCCCATCTTGGTCGGCACCGCGACGGATGGCACCATTTCGCCGCCTCTTTCGACATCCACCAGCACCGGCTGCGCGGGTATGTCGTAATCCCACACATCGTGGTGGACGAGCTGGTAGTGCCAGCGCGCCTGCCCCGTGGCGGCGTCAATGGCTACAACGGAGGAGGAGTACTCCTCGTCAAAATCCTGCCGCGCGCCGCCAAAATAGTCTGGAGCCGGGTTGCCAGTCGGCGCGTAGATCAGGCCAAGATGAGCGTCATAGCTCATGATCGACCAGACATTGGGAGTGCCCGGCGTGTAGGTTTCGCCTTCCGCGGGTGCGCCGTTGTAGTCCGGATTTCCAAGGTCCCAAGCCCAAGCCAACTCGCCCGTCAGTGCGTCGAACGCGCGCACCACCCCTGAAGGTAGGCCAAGGTCCTGCGTGTCCGAAACCTGGCCCCCGACGACGATGTTGTCACCGGCCACGAGCGGCGAGGACGTGACCCAGTATTCAAACCGCTCGTGCTGATCTTCGCCCATGCCTTGCCACAGATCGACCACGCCACCTTCGCCGAAGTTGGAGCACAGCTCGCCCGTTTCGGCGTCGACCGCTATGATGCTCGCCGCGACGGTAGAGGTCAGCACGCGTGTGCGGCACTCACCCTCGTAATCGTCGGGCGCTTCGTGATAGCCGACGCCGCGGCATGTGCGCGCGTACTGATTGTTCTGAGGTGGCTGGATGCCGTGGTCGTAGCGCCAGATCTCTTCACCCGACGCGTCGTCGAGCGCGATCATGACGTTGCGGGCGGCGCAAAGATACAACTTGCCGTCGATGTTAAGCGGGGTCGCCTTGAAGTCCTCTTCAATACCCGTGCGATAGCGCCAGACTTCCTTTAGACCGCCGACCGTGTCGGTGGTGATATCGTCCACCGTGGCAAATCGCGTTCCGCCTTCTGTGTTGCCATAGTGGCGCCAATCATCGGCGCTCGCGATCGGCGAGCCTTCGCGAACTGTGCCCGTGCTGTTTTGGAGGTATCCTTGAAAGACCGCGACGAGCAGCAAAGCAACCGAGGCCGCGATCGGACCGCCAATCCACCAACGGCTGGGCGGCATGGGCGCTTCCTCCGACTTCGCTTGAAGGCTTTGGCGATACCAGGGGGTTAGAAACCATATCCCAAGTCCCATCCAGAGAGCCAGACGCGGAAGGAGTGCAAGAAAGTCAAGTTCGGCCTCAAACGCTGACCAGATCAGCGTGGCGGTCAGGAGAGCTGAGTAGAGGAAAACCGCCTTGGGGCTGCGCCGGATCGTAAACAGCGAAACACCCAACGCGACAAAACCGGCGGCGAGATAATAGGGGCTGCCGCCCAGATAGATCAGAAACCCACCGCCAAGGCTTAACAGCAAGCCAATGAAAAGACACAGCAGCGCAAACAGCCAGCGAATGACATTAGCTACAATCATCGGTCGATTCCTATCACCAGCATGTGTAACGTATGTTCACATCGATCAAAGCGGGAAAATGCTGTTTCCGCCATCGAGCACAATGCCTTGGCCAGTCATAAAGTCGCTTTCCTTTGACGCGAGGAAGACCGCGACCCCTTCCATATCCTCGAGTTCGCCGATGCGGCCGATGGCGGATTTGCGGCGCGCTGAATCCTGAAACTCTTTGCTCGTATTCTTCGACATTTCCGTCTCGATGAAGCCGGGCAGGATGGCGTTCACGCGAATGCCCGCGCGTCCCAGTTCGACCGCCAGCGCTTGCACCAGCCCGATGACGGCCGCCTTTGTGGTTGAGTAGCCCGCGGCCCCTCCGGTGCCGACCAAAGCGGCGATCGAGGATGTGACGACAAGACGCCCGGGCGCCTGGCGCGCAAGCAAGTGTTCGGTGACGGGCGCCCAGGTCTGGACGACGCTCATGAGGTTGAGGTCCACGGCGTCGAGCCACGCTTGGCGCCCCACCTTGTGGGATGGACCGCGAAAGCCACCGCCGCCAGCGTTGGCAAAGCAACTGTCGACCTGACCAAATCGATCAAGCGTTTGGGCAAATGCCTCGGCGACGTTCGCTTCATCGGTCACATCGCAGACATAGGCTTTCGCATCGCCGCCCAGCGCCCGGATTTCCTCGAGCGCGGCGGCGTTCTTTTCCGCGTTTCGTCCCCAAATGGCGAGCTTAGCCCCGCTTTTCACAAGACCTTTGCAATAGGCGAGGCCCAGCCCTCCGTTTCCGCCGGTTACGATGGAAACGTGATTGGTCAGATCAAACATATTCAATCCCTCTATTCTATCCCGTTATTCTTGAAATTGCGCGAGGAGACGAACACGTCGGTCGGCGCAACCTGAAGCCCGATGAGGTTCTTATCGGGATCTCGCCCGAAGACGATCTGGCCGCCGTCCATATCGACCAGATCGGTGACTATCGTACCGCCCGCGCGCTCAAACAGGGCGCGCGCCTCGTCCAGGTCGGAGACGTCGAGGACAATCATATTGTAGCCCGGGGCATCCAGAGGACGTGGCTCTATCGGCACCTGTGTGGGGTGGCTGTGAAACTGAAAGATCTCGAGCTCCAGATTGCGGATCTGGAACCACGCGGATTCCCCCACGCCGCCATCAAGGCCAGCCACCGCGTCAAACTTTTCGCCTTCCAGCCGCATAAAGGGCCAGTTGCCGAGCCTGCGAAATTCGGGCTGCCCCAGCAGCACCGAGTAAAAGCCCGCTAGCCGATCCACGTCCGGGGTCGCCAGCGCCACATGGCGAATGCGTCGCTTGTTCTTGGGTGGGGCCGGAAGGTCGAGCGCCGCGACATCGACGTGCTCGATTTCGGCGATCAGCCCGTCGAAATCGCGCGAATACGAATAGGCGACCGGGTTGCGCGAGGAGAGCTGCTGCATCTCCCTTTTGCCCATATAGGTCGCGCCACCGGCCAAGAACTTTTGGTAAGTCTCGGTCTGCTTATCCACTTGATAGCACATGTGCATAATGCCGGGGCCTTCGACGGCCATCGGCTCGGTCGTGCTTGCCTCTTCGGAAGGGTTGGAAAACGCCATGAAGCGGATTTGCATGTTCACGCTGCGCATCATCAGGGTCTGCGCTTCAACGCCGTCGCGACCCGCTAGCGCGTCAAAAGCCGCGTTTCCGGAAATGGTGCCGTCGTCTACCGATTGGAGATCGATCGCATCGGCGTAGAGCGCTTTGGTTCGCTCAAGATCGGTGACCGTCGCGCCGACCCAGCCGACCCCTTTGATGACCGAGTCTTCCGGCAATTGAGAGGTTTGAACTCCGCAGGCGGACAACGCCAACGCGCCCATCGCCGCCAGTCCGATCCGAATTGCCACCATTGCCCGCTCCCACGCGATTCGTTCTTTGTTGTTCTTATGCGCTTGTATCAGCCAAGCCCCTCCCGAACATCCATTTTATACACTGAAAGTCAACATAGAACGGAAATTGACTTGTAATATCGCTTAAATACGGCATTATGCGAGCATCAAGTAGACAAATTTGTCACTTAAGATGGGAGGGAAGACCCACAATGATGGTACATCGCACGCTTGGCGCAGGGGCTAGCTTGGTCGCTCTAGTGGCAGCATCGCCAGCCGCGTTCGCGCAAGATACGGAAGCTTTGGGAGAGGCGGGCTTTGAAAACGAGAATCAGATCATCGTTACTGCGTCTAAGCGCCAAACGACCTTGCAGGACACGCCTATTGCCGTCTCCGTAACGACAGCTGAGCAGATCGAGGACGCCCAAGCGCGCGACCTCCTGGACATCCAAACGCTGGTACCCTCGTTGCGCGTGAGCCAGAGCAGCCTGTCGTTCAACACCAATTTCATCATCCGCGGTTTCGGGAATGGATCGGCTAACCCTGGTGTAGAGCCATCCGTTGGCGTGTTCATCGACGGGGTCTACCGCTCGCGCGCCGCCGCGCAGATCTCTGACCTGCCCGATCTTGAACGGGTCGAAGTCCTCAACGGACCGCAATCGACGCTCTTCGGCAAGAATGCATCGGCCGGCATCATCAGTATCGTCACACGCGAACCGCAATTCGATTTTGGCGGCTCCGCGGAACTGTCGTACGGCAATTTTGACGCCGTCATAGCGCGCGCATCGGTAACTGGTCCGATCAGCGACACCATCGCTTTCAGTCTGGGCGGTAACTACAACCGCCGTGACGGATACATCGAAGACATCATCATCAATGAGGATATTAATGATCGCAATCGCTACGGCGTGCGCGGCCAGTTGCTGTTCAAACCGAGCAATGACTTCAAGCTGCGCCTGATCGCCGATTACGATGAGATTGATGAGGTGTGCTGCGGAGCCACCAATGTCGTCGATGGGCCAACCGGTGCGGTTGTGCGGGCTCTTGGGGGTGAGTTCATCCCGAACGACGGCCTTTCACGCCTAAGCACGGTGAACTTCGCCCCAACCAACAAGATCGAGAATTACGGCGTATCACTTCAAGGTGACTGGACCACGGGAGACATCGATATCACCGGGATTGGTGCCTACCGGCGCTCCGACTCCTTCGTCAATCAGGACAGCGATTTCACAAGCCTGAATTCAATTGGCACCAACATCAACACCGTCGATATCCAAACCTATACGGGCGAACTGCGCGCCTCGTCCAACTTCGACGGGCCGGTCAATTTCCTCGTCGGCGGCTTCCTGTTTCACGAGACCATCGACCAAGGCGCTGACTTTGGCAACGGCGAAGGCTTCGTGCAATTTGCGAACGCCGTAACCGGTGGCGCCTACAGCGCGATTGAGCCAACCTTACGCGCGCTCATTCCCGGCATTCCCGCAGGTGAATTTGGCGGCGTTGGTCAGGGTAGACGCCTTGATTATGACTACGAGAACACCGCATTCTCTCTCTTCGGACAAGTTGATTGGGAGGTAATTGACGGTCTGACCCTTACACTGGGCGCGAACTACACCGACGATCAGAAAGAGGTGGTATCGAACAATGTCAGCACCGATGTCTTTTCCGGTATCGATCTCGTTCAAGCGGGCTTCAACGCGGCCGTTGTGGGCGGCGCCCCTCCTGCGCTGGCGAGCCAGCTGGCATCCGATCTGGCGACCAACCCGTTCCTCGCGTTTCGTGGCCTTCAGTTCAATCCGCCCTATTTAAATTTCCCGAACGCGGTTGAGGACGGCGAGACCAGCGACACCGATCTCGCCTACACAATTCGGCTGGCCTACGAAGCCTCTGAAAACCTGAGCCTCTACTTTACGCATGCAACGGGATTCAAAGCGTCTTCGTTCAACTTGTCGAACGACAGTCGTCCGTTCGCATCGGACTTCGTGCCAG
Source organism: Pseudomonadota bacterium (assembly GCA_039027455.1). Classification (GTDB taxonomy): domain Bacteria; phylum Pseudomonadota; class Alphaproteobacteria; order Sphingomonadales; family Sphingomonadaceae; genus Erythrobacter. The sequence continues at coordinate 21,314 of JBCCKJ010000006.1, forward strand.
GCTCTCCGTTTCAGTCCCCGCCACCACCGTCATCGCCCATTCGCGATGCGGGTCTGGCAGTGCCGAATCTGACGACGGGCTCGCGTTTTGCCGGCCCTGAAGAATCCGAGGTCTTCGAATTTGGCGTGAAAGGAGCCTGGGATGGCTTTGCTTTCAACCTCGCGGTGTTCGACCAAAACGTTGAAGGGTTTCAGACTAATGTCTTCACAGGTACCGGCTTTGTTCTGGGAAATGCCGAGCAGCAGTCCGTTCAGGGCTTTGAACTCGACACGCGTATTTCGCCGATCCCTGAACTAACGTTTACGACCGCGGTGACCTATCTGGACTCGGTCTTCGACACCTTCACGGGCGGCAATATCCTGACGCCCAACTTCACGGTGGTGCCGGCTGATCTTAGCGGCGAGAGGCCAGCGGGCGTGCCTGAATGGTCGTTCGTGATCGGCGGCACGTACGTGCTCGATCTCGGTGGCGATAACTCGTTGCGCTTCCACGCGGATTACCTGCTAGAAAGCAACGTCGCGATTGTGAACGGGCTGGATGATTTCCGGCGCGATGTGGAGAACCTCAACTCCACCATCACACTTGGGCTTTCCAATGGGGTCGAATTCTCGATCTGGGGCCGCAACCTCACCGACGCCGCATACCTCAACATCGTCTCACCGGCCGTTGGTCAACCAGGATCGTTGGTCGGTTTCCGCAATCAGCCGCGCACCTATGGCGGCTTGGTCCGTTTCCGTTTCTAACGGCTCTCCGAGCGCTCACTGAGCGCCAACAAGCGGGGCGTGAAACTGAGGTACTCGCTCAGCCTTTCGCGCCCCGTCTTGTTATAGGGACTTGAAGGACTTCGGACGGTGGACGCACCTTCTTGCGTTTCCCTAGCGCGTCGTTTCTAAGCCCGGCAATGCTGCCCAAGATCATGGAGACGGTGATATCTTCCACCATCTGACGGTCCATCCCGCTGCGGACAAGGAAATCGCCGGCCGCCGCCGGAAGACCAAAGCTGATTTCGGTGCCAGCGATGGCGACATCGAGTGGGATGTCGAAGACTTCCGCGGTGACTTCTGAGAAGTAGTGCACGGACGGCTCGCGGTTGTAGTGCGTCGGATCTTGTGCCTGAGCGATGTTAGGATACGCCTGCAAGCGTTCGATGATCAGACCTCTCTCCTCAATGTAGAGCAGATAGGCCCGTGTCACTTGGCGCACTAAATCCTCGTAGGTCTCGGCGCTTTCCGCCGCCTTCAATTGTTCGGTTCGCAGGTGGCGATATTCGCGGTTGAGCAAGGCCTTCAAGAGCACGACCAAGCTGCCAAAGTAGCGATACATCAAGGTTTTGCTTACTGCGGCCTTCTCTCCGATGGTCTCAAGCGAGAGATCAGAAGTTCCTTGCTCTGCGATAAGCTCCGCCGCGCTGTCGAGGATCATCGACTTCCGCTGCTCCCGGCTAAAGCGTCTGGCCCCCTTAATGGGTTTCCCGTTGCTTACTTCAGTTTCCATTGTGTCGATCGAATGGCTTCCTCGTTGGCGACCACTCTGGCGACCTTTTGGGCTTCAATCAATCTCGACCGGCGCACTAAGCTCGTGCCGGGCTTTTGAGACATCACCCCAAGAGTGTTCAGCGATCTTAGGGATCGGATTTTCGAATAAACTCGCAATATAGACCGAAGTCTAACGGCCCGCCCAAAGATCAGAATGCGCACATAATCTGTCGCTCCACTATAGACCCAGTCTTAGTCGTATCACTTTTAGCGAGAGAACTTGACGCAGCGATGTTTGAAACGGGGAATAAACAGTTTTCTTTGAGCTTGTCTTTGACTTGCGGCCTGTAAGCCATCTGTCACACTTGACTCTCAGCTTTTGCCCAGAGTTCAGCCCAACGCTTAGACGCTTTCCCTGTGTGCTTAACTGACTTGGCCGTAGCAAGATTGTCCATCATCCCCGGCCCCTCAACGATAATGAGGCCGACCATACCAAGTCCGCGATGAGGCAGGCAGTGATAGCCGTAAAAGCCAGGCATGCTCAGTGTCACCATGCCGGTTTTGCCAAAGCCAAAGCGCCAACCTTTCGCGCCTTGGGGCAGCATCCCAGGGGTCGTCTGCGTGTTGTGACCGGGCGCGCCGGGTTTGAAAGTCACCGACGATCCGGCCGGTATCTTGAGAAGATCGGGCGAGAAATGCATGCCGCGCGTAGCGTCCGAGGGATCGCGGCTGAGCATGGTAATGTCGTAGTTCGTCGCTGCGCTTAGACGTGTGGCGGTAAGGCTAGCGGGCAGCGAGGCGAAAGCGCCCAAAACAGTGCGTCGGCTGTGCATTCAGGGTGTCCTTCGAGAAAGGAAAAATGGCCGGGCTGAGGGGGTGCAGCCCGGCCATTGGGCGCCCACAATGGGCTTAGGCATTTGGCCCTATTTTACGTCGAACCGGTCGAGCTCCATGACTTTCGCCCAAGCCTTCACGAAATCGGTCGCAAAGGTCTTCTCAGCGCCGTCATAGGCGTAGGTTTCGGCCACCGCGCGCAGTTCGGAATTGGAGCCGAAGACCAGATCTACCTCGGTTGCGGTCCACTTCACTTCACCCGTCTGGCGGTCGCGACCCTCAAAGATGCCTTCTTCGCCCTCAACGGGTTTCCACTCGGTTGCCATATCAAGCAGGTTCACAAAGAAGTCGTTCGTCAGCGTCTCGGGCGATCCGGTCAGGACGCCGTGCGACACCGCTCCGACATTCGCGTTCAGAGCACGCAGGCCACCGACCAGCGCGGTCATTTCCGGAACCGTCAGAGTGAGAGTGTCGGCCTTATCGACCAGCATGTCAGCTGGCGAAAGGCGGGCGCGCTCCGAATAGTAGTTGCGGAACCCATCAGCCGCGGGCTTGAGGAGATTGATCGACGCGGCGTCGGTCATCTCAGCAGTCGCGTCGGTTCGACCCGGCGTGAACGGCACGCTAATCGAGTGGCCCGCTTGCTGCGCAGCGCGTTCAATCGCGGCGTTGCCTCCGATCACAATCAGGTCGGCGATCGAGACCTTGCGCCCGCCAGAGTTGCGGGCGTTGAAGTCTGCCTGAATGTCCTCAAGCACCAACAACACGCGGCCCAGTTCCTCAGGCGAATTGGCTTCCCAGCCGTTTTGCGGGGCCAGCCGCACCCGCGCGCCGTTGGCACCGCCGCGATAATCGGTGTCGCGGAAGGTCGAGGCCGAAGCCCAGGCCGCGCGCACCAGTTCGGAGTTCGCAAGGCCCGAGGCAAAGATCGATTTCTTAAGAAGGTCGACATCAGCTTCGGTCACCAAATCATACTCGACGGCCGGCACGGGGTCTTGCCACACCAGCGCCTCGCTCGGCGCTTCCGAGCCAACATAGCGCGTGCTCGGGCCCATATCGCGGTGCGTCAGCTTGAACCAAGCGCGAGCGAAAGCGTCGTCCATCTTGCCCGGATTTTCGAGCCAGTCCTTAGTGACTTTGCCGTATTCCGGATCGTAGCGCAGCGCGAGATCGGTGGTGAACATGATTGGCGC
>JBCCKJ010000007.1:0-23852 GCA_039027455.1 Pseudomonadota bacterium
GGTGCCGTTCTGCCTCGAGACGATGCTGCCTGAGCCGATGGCGCTGGACTGGATCTCGCGCGCTTCCGCGCCCGCGCCCAAAGCCAGCGAGTTTTGACCCAGAGCCTGCGTCCCCGTCCCAAACGCCGCCGCGCTCACCCCTGACGCTACAGAGTCCGATCCCACCGCTGTCGCGACTTGCGCCGTGGCTTGCGCGCCCAGTACGTCACTGTCTCCGGAATCGCCGCCTATTGCGATGGCGCCTGCGGCGGTGGTGTTCGTCAGGGTCCCCAGCGAAATGCTTTGCGCGCCTGTAGACGTCGAGCCTTGTCCAATCGATATTCCATTTGTGGAATTGCTGAACGCGTCCACACCAATCGCCAGCGAGTTTGCACCAAGCGAGTCCGCTGAGCCGCCAAGCGAGATAGCTCTGTTCCCGAGCGCCACGGCGTCCGCGCCGATCGCAACCCCATCACCATTGATCGCTTGCGCGCCAAAAGCATCGGCGTCAGTGCCATCACCCCCAATGGCAATGCCCAGGTTACCAGTCGCGTTAGACTGAGAGCCAAAGGCAATGGACTGTGTGCCCGAAGCGAACGCACCACGGCCAAAGGCCGTCGCGTCCTCAGCGAGCGAAATCGAACCCGCGCCAATAGCTATGGCGCCTAATTGTGAAGCGGATGTGAGCGCGCCAAAGGCAATGGATTGCTCACCCAGAGCCAAGGCGTCAGTCCCAATAGCGATTGAACGATCCTGAGACGCGACGGCGCCTTCTAGATCGTCATCTCCGTCGGCCCCAATCGCTATCGAGTTATCGCCTTGCGCTTCGACGTCGTAGCCCACACCGATGGCTTCAACCCCGGACGCATTTGCGAACACACCAATCGAGACAGTGTTCGCACCTGAGGCATTGCTTTTGGCGCCTAAGACGACAGCCGATGTGCCAGTTGCCACCGACCCAAAGCCAAGAGCTACGGCCTCGCCTGCCGTTGCTTGCGCGTCGACACCCATGGCGATGCTCCCCGTTCCGCTTGATAAGGCATCGCCTCCGATCGCAATCGCCGCAGCGTTTAAGGCCTGTGCGCCGATCGCGTCAGCGTCGCCCGCGTCGCCTCCGATCGCAATACCCAGACTCGCGCTCGCTTCCGACGCCGAGCCAAAGGCGATAGCTTGTCCGCCGGTAGCGTCTGCGTCCATCCCGATGGCGATCGCTTTAGCCGCATCCGCTGTGGCCCCCGAACCTCCGAAGTCATCCCCATCACCACCGATCGCGATTGCTCCTTCTTGGGTAGTGAAGGAGCCGTCTCCCAGTGCGATCGAAGATTCTCCACGCGCCCTAGCTCCAGTTCCAAGGCTCGTGGCCGAATCTGCAGATGCCTCGCTCAAGCTACCCATGGAAGTCGCACGAATTGCAAGGGCTTTCGCGCCATCTCCTACGGCAGTCGCCCCTACAGCATTTCCTGTCGAAAAAATGCCCAACGCCACCGCGCCATCACCAGAGGCAGATGCTCTTTCACCAAGAGCAACTGCGCCTTCTTGAGACGATCTAGCATCCTCTCCAATAGCGATTGAGCCTATTGCGCTCGCGACTGCTCCATCAGAATCTCCATCTGTTGAATCAGAGCCGATTGCGATCGCCCCAACACCGGTCCCTTCCGCAAGTTCACCGATAGCGATTGATCCTGATTGCGAAGCGACGGCCCCGTCGCCAACGCCGACAGAACCTATCCCTGTCGCGTCAGCGAACTCGCCGATAGCAACCGCGCCAACGGCTGTGGCATCAGCTCCGTCGCCGATTGCGACTGCGCCAACTGCAATCGCTTCAGCGGCATCACCAAATGCCAAAGCTCCGGCGGCGGTAGCATCGGATAGATCGCCGATAGCAATTGAACCGTCTCCGTTTGCTTCGGCTAAGTCACCGATCGCAACAGCGCCATTGTCGGTCGCCTCAGTCCCATCACCAATGGAAACCGCGCCGTCACCCGAAGACAGTGCATCTTCGCCAATCGCAACGGCCCCTACGGAGATAGCTTGAGCGCCAAACGCGTCCGCATCAACCCCATCACCGCCGATCGCGATGGCGCCGTTGCCCGTAGCATCGCTCGCCGCCCCTATGGAAACAGCATCGGTAGCCGCAGCGCTGCTGCCGTCACCAATCGACACCCCTTGAGCCCCTGTCGATTGAGCCACGTCCCCAATCGCTATCGCTCCCGTTACGGTGGCGTCGGTTGCAAAACCGAGAGCTACCGATCCCGCACCAGACGCTCTTGCCGAGCTCCCAAGGCTGGTTGCATTCGCGCCCGTAGCATCAGCCAAAAGCCCGAGAGCCACTGTGTTTGTTTGAGTCGCATCGGCGTTGTTTCCGATCGCTGTAGAGCGATTTCCAGTGGCGTTTGCGCCGGCCCCGATGGCCGTCGCGAAGTCACCAGTGGCCGTTGCGTTGACGCCGCATGCAAGCTGACCATCAGCGCCCTCGCTGTCCGCACCTCCATCGTTGTCGGTCGAATCTACAATTCCATCGTTATCGCGATCCAGGATACAGTCTTCGGCTTGCACCGACCCGTTTGGAAACGCCATCGATGCGGCGAGGCCGAATGAGATAGCCGTGGTAATCAGCAGTGCGTTTTTCATGATTTTCCCCTTGGTGCGCTGCGCGAAAACCGCGCCTCATCAGGACCAACGGGAACCATCCGGAATTCCGGACAAACTTTTTGAATTGTGTTGAGCGTTCAATGCGCCGCGATAGAATAGAACGATGGCTGGTGACGACACGCAAATTCAATACGACGAAGTCGAGCGCGATGTGGCGGCGGTCCTGTTCACCCAGCATTATGACGATCTGGCCAATCTAGCGCGGGCTCGGCGGCGGCGATCCAAAGCGGCTGACACCATGATGACCGAAGATATCTTGCACGATAGCTTCTTGAAGCTCGGGCAAGAGAAAGTCTGGCGCGACGACAAACACTTCCTTTGTGCCGCCTCGCTCGCCATTCGCCATGTCATTATTGACTACGCGCGGCGCAAACTATCGGCCAAACGGAGCCATGAGCGTGTTGGTGATCCTGAGGACGTCCACAATCTAGTCGAATATGGGGAAAGCCCCGAAGAGCTCGTCGCCATCGGCAATCTCATGGAGCAGCTTGAAGAGGCACGTCCGCGTTGGGCTCGGATCGTTGACGCGCGTTACTTTGCCGGAATGACCGAAGACGAAGCCGCCGATATGCTTGGCGTTTCTAGCCGAACTGTCCGCCGCGATTGGACTGACGCGCGGTCGTGGCTGGCGCAGCGGATGGGCTAGACCACACCGAGCGTGCTTTTGAGGAGCTCTGCATTATAAGTCAGCTCCAGATTGCCTGCGATCCTGCCCTGATCGAGCGAGCGATACTCGGACAGCGCCTCCTCGCGCCTGCCCTCCGAATCAAGCCAAAACGCACGCGCGATCATGGCTCGCGGATGAGGCTTACCATCCTCGCTCTCATCAGGCGTCGTGATACTTTCGAGAAGCGGTCGAACCTCCTCATTCGCTCCAGCAAGCGCGCCTGTTTCTATCAGCATACCTGCGGTCGACAGATAATAAGGTGAGCCTGGAGGATATTCTTCTACCCCCAGTTCATGCGCCAATTTGGCCTTTTCGTAGGCTGCGGCGTGATCACCCTGTATTTGGAGCGCGTAGGCCTCGTAAAGCCGGTGCATACTGCGATGCCTGAGGTGGCCCTTTTCGGGGTCCATCACATCCTCTTCGCTGGGCCAGTAGGATTTCGCCAGCGCAACGTCCTTCTTGTAGTGAAGGATGTACCCAACGAGATTTAGCGAGCGAGTGTTGACTGAAACGGCGTTGATTCTGTCCGCCTCTTTAGAAAACTCGACGGACTTGATCCCGTATTCAATGGTTTTCTCATAGTCCTGAATCTTGCTCGTCAAGACGGCTAACGTGTTGTAATTATACGCTCGCAGCGCTTTGTCGGCGCCCGGCTTCGTTGCTTGTTCAAGATTCGCGCGCACGGCCTCATCGAGATCAGCTTTGTCTTGAGTGCTTAACGCGAGATTCACCGCGACTTGCGCGTAGCCAGAGCTTTCGAGCAGATAGGGCTTTGCGGCCATCCAAGCGAGCGTGTCGCGCAGTATCTCCTCAGCCGCTCGCCGATCACCGAGTTCGCGCAGGTTGCGCGCCTGTATCACTCGGCCTGTCTGAACTCCGACTTCAGGCGTTTGTCCATTGGCAATCAGGAATCCGGCGAACTCACTCGATTGAGCGTAATTCCCCCGATTTGACAGATACCTCGCCACGAACAGCATCTGAGCCGAAAAGGCTTCGGGGTTTTCTGCATAGACCGACTGAGCTTCGGTTGCCTTTTCGATCAGGAAGGCGCGGAAATCGGCTTCATCGACTCCCTGATCTTCAGCCATGAATTCCTGCGAGATGTTTCCTGAGACCCTCGCGATTTGGTTTGCGTATTCGGTTTCTTGCACGAAGAATTCGGCCGCTTCGGCGCGCAACTCGGCCTCGTCGCGGGCCTCGTCAGCGCGCACGGCGAAGAGGCTCACGCCGATGATGCCAGCTAAGATAGCAACCATGGCAGCGCCGCTCATCGCAGAGGCAAGCGTGTTGCGCCTCACGAGCTTTTTGAGCCTTGTGATCGTCGAAACAGGTCGCGCGCTCACGGGCAATCCACGGATAAACCTCTCGAGATCATCGCCGAAAGCGTCAGCAGAGCCATAGCGCTGGACAGGCTGACGCGCCGTGGCCTTTTCAAGAATTGCAGAAAGATCAGGATCTCCCACTAACCCGGCATCTATCGCGACCCCTCCATCGCTTTCCCGCTGTGGCAATCTTCCCGTTTCTAGCAAATGGATCAGCATTCCGATCGCGAAGATGTCGGTGGCTGCGCTTACCGAGTTTCCGTCTAATTGCTCAGGCGCCGCATAAGCGATTGTAAGGGGCCCTCTTCCCTCTTGTTCCTCAGGGTCATCAAGCAAAGATGCGACGCCGAAATCGATAAGGCGCACTTCGCCTTCGTCGTTGATAAGGACGTTGTCCGCCTTAATGTCACGGTGAAGCACCAGGCGCCCATGCGCATGCGCAAGCGCCGCCAATAGGCGCAGGGTTAAAGCCAGTCGTGCTTTGCGATTAAGTTGGGCTGACTTGACATGGACGTCGATCGGCACGCCGTCGACAAACTCCATCGTCAAATAGGGCAAGCCACCGTTGGTCGTGCCGCCGTCGACAATTCGGGCAATGTTGGGATGCTCCAACTGCGCCAAGCGATTGCGTTCCGCTTCGAAGCGCTGAACCAATCTGGGGTCAGAATCTCGAGCAAGCTTAAGCGCCACACCTTGCTCAAAGAGACCATCAGCCCGGTGAGCTTTGTAGACCTCGCCCATTCCCCCAGCGCCGATACGAACGTCAACTTCCCAGATGCCGACCTTATCTCCAGGCTCTAGAATGCTCCTTTGGCCGGCCGCCAAGTCGGGCATCCGGGTCTGCATGAAGGAATGGGCGTCTTGGCCCCTAGCTCGAATGCTGGCGAGCTTAGCGCTCAAGGTCGGATCATCCCCTTGAAGTCGCCTTAATTCTAGCGCCAGCTCGTCCGGATCGAGAGTATCCAGACGCGTGACCATGCTCGAAATCGCTGCCCAATCCAAAGACCGCATCCTTGACTGTTCAGGTTTCAGGATAGCCATTTATGCGCGTTGCTCAATCCTCGACTAAAAGGGGCAGAAGAGCTGCTCGACAGTGACTGAGACGAGAGGCCGACTGGCTGTAACAGAGCGCAATTACTTCAGTCCCGATCACCATCTAACTGACGGTACCAGAACACTTTCTCAGGCCGCACGCGCGGTCTCCAGCAGGCCGCGGGAGACCATTGCTTTGCGGCGGCGACTGATTGGCGCCGTGATCCCGCAGCGTAAGCGCGCCTCATAAGCCGAACCCACTGCCTTCACATCAATGATCTGATCGCACGACACCCACCACGAGCGGTGCGTTTGAATCCCATCCAATCCCGCAAGCGCGCGTAGCGCGTCTTCAAACCGCATGGTGATCAACGCTTCGCCAAGCGCTGTGTAAACGCGCACATAATGGCCCTCTGCGGAGAGCGCATGCGGCGTTTGCCCACGCAGGGCTGGTGGAAGGGCGGACGTGAGAAATTGAGCTGTATCGCTGCTCGCCCGGGTCTGCACATGCGTTAAGAGCGTGTGAGTGAGCAAGATCAGCGGGGCGATCACCAAGCTCGATAAGATGATGTGGCTGACAAAGTAGTAGCTCCAACTGGACGGAATGCTGAGACCGGTAACGCTGTTTATCCCGGTTTGGAGAGCGGATAGGAAAACCGAGTTCGCCGCCGCAAACGGCACCAGAACGGTCAATTGCTCGAACAGAAGCCCTCGCTTTCCAAAGGCGGCGGTCAAAGCTTTTTCGAGAAGCCACCAGATCGCAAAGCTTCCGAGTGTAAGCGCAATCCAATAAGCCAACCGCATAAACATTGGCATAGTTCCGAAGGTGCCAAACGGCCCGATCAGCGCCAAGCCTACGCCAAGTATCAGCGCGAATATCCAACGGCCAAGCCCACTTTGCACCAACCAGTCGCGACTTTTGTCGACCGTTCGTGCGGCGTGAACGGTTGTTTCGGACCGCTCGGGAAAATTCATCGACCGTTCTTGCATCGCCGCTTTCTCCTTTCGCCTTCAGACCCAATCGTAAGTCGCATCAGCCGTTGAGCGCAAGGCCCACTCGGCAAACGACCAAATGCACTCGAGGAGGAGAAAGTTCATGAAACTTCCTAACAAATTCGCACTCGCCACCATCGCCGCGTTTGCCCTTAGCGCGCCAGCCCTCGCTCAGGCTGACGCCGAAGCCGGCCAGGCGGTCCAAGTGCGCTTCACCGGAATAGACCCAGAAAGCGGCACGCTGTGGATCAGCCTGTGCACCCGCGAAGAAGTGCCAAAGATCGCGGAAGGCGGATGCGCACATAGCGCGCGTATCCCCGCCAAAGAGGGGGCCGAACACACTTTCAATCCAAGCGCGCCGGGAGTTTATGTGATCAGCGCGTTTCACGATGACAACGATAATGGTCGGCTCGATTTCGACGATCAAGGCATTCCCTTTGAAGCCATCGGCAACAGCCGCAACGCCGTGGGGGAGTTTGGGCCGCCGACTTTTGATCAAACCAAGTTCGATGTTCGGCCAAGCTCGCAAACATCACAAACGCTGAGCCTCACGATCGAGATGCGCCGGATCGAGATGCCATGAGGACGCCTCGCGTCTTCGTTCTCCTGCGCCGCTGTGTCCTCGTAATGATGAGCAGCGCACTTACCCTCAGCGCTGCAGCGTTAGCGGCGCAGGAGACTGCGGAGGCTGAAGATCCATCGGAAGAGGAACGTCCCGCAGACCAGGACGGCGATGATGACGAATTTGAAATCATCGTGCGCGGCAACCTTATCCGGGGACGAACGATCGGGGGGTACCAACCAGAACAGGTGCTGTTGGAGGAGGATATTGCAGCGTACGGTGCGGGCTCGCTTGGCGAGTTGGTTGACTTGATCCTCGCTGAAACTTCGAGTGCTCAAGGTCGCGCATCCGGCCCGCCGGTGGTCCTCATCAACGGCCGGCGCGTCTCCGGCTTTCGCGAGGTTGGCCGCTATCCGGTCAGCGCCGTGGAGCGCGTCGAAGTCCTGCCCGAAGAGGCCTCGCTAGCTTATGGTTTTGCCGCTGATCAACGCGTTCTCAACTTCGTGCTCAAACGCAATGTCAATATCACCACATTGACCCTTAGAGGAGGGACACCAACCGAAGGCGGGCGGACATCGGGAGAAATCGATGGGCAGTTTCTCAAGGTCGACGGCGTGCGTCGCTTTAGTCTGGATGGAACCTTTGAGAGGGCGGATTCTCTCCTTGAGTCCGAACGGAACCTAACCTTCGCCGACGGTTCCGCTGGAGCTACGGACCGCACGCTTGTGCCCGACGTGCGCGAATGGAGCGCGGGCTTTTCGGCAAGCCTGGGCCTCCCGGCTGGAAGCGTCGCAACGCTCTCAGGATCAATCAACGACAATCGCGGCGAGGCACTGTTCGGAACCGATCAAGCGACCGGTCAGCCGCTCGCGCAGATCGCGGACACGCGCGATGTGTTCACAGGGCTCACCGTGGCTAGTGGATTGGGCCAATCCACCTGGACACTGACCGCGAGTTTTGCCGACGTAGACGAGACCACCCGTACCGATCTGGCCGCACTTCCCGGCCTGCTGCGCGAAACTGAACTCTCACGTCAGAATTGGGAGGCGAACGCGCTTCTAAACCAGCGTTTAGCCGATCTAGCGGCGGGCCCGATGACGCTGACCGCGTCCCTCGATATGAGCCTAGAGCGACAAGACACAGCCATCATCGAGGGCGTTGGGCTGAACCAAAGCGGCATTTCTCGCGACACGTTCGCGGGGGGGCTAAGCCTTGAGGTTCCGATCCTCGCTCCGGCGCCTATACCCGGCGAATTCGGGCTCAACGCCAATGTGGAGGCGCGCCGTCTATCGGATTTTGGTTGGCTGGCGACATACGGATATGGCCTGCGTTGGAAACCGGTGCCGAGCCTGCGGTTGTTAGCCTCGGTGACGCAAGAGGAAGGCGCCCCAGCTCTCAACGATCTCGGGGCACCGATTGTTTTCACACCGGATGTTCGCTTGTTTGACTTTACAACAGGCGAAGACACACTCGCGACACTGGTTACCGGGGGAAATCGCGAGCTTGCAACGGATGACCGCCGCGTCATTAAGCTGGGCGTGCAATGGAACCCTAGTGACGAACCACGCGTCGGGGTCAACGTGGACTACACGAATTCGCGCATCGAAAACGAAGTTCGACGTTTTGCGCTGCTGACATCCGATTTCGAGAGCGCCTTTCCGGATCGGGTAACGCGCAGTCCGACGGGGCAGTTACTCGCTTTTGATATCCGCCCATTGCAGGCCGAACAGGGGAGACGTGACGAGCTGCGCACCGCGCTCACCTTTTCGAAGCGCTTGAAGACAAAGCGGCGTCGGCGCCGCGTGGAAGGTCCCCCGACCAAACGACGGCGGAGCGGACGGCCCGGCTCGTTGAGAGTAAGCGCGATCCATCGGCTCACGCTGCGCGACGAGGTGCAGCTCGGCGAGGCGGGGCAAAGTCCGGTTCTCGACCTTTTGAACGGCGCGTCGATCGAGCGCGTAGGCGGCACTCCGCGACACCAGATCGACTTGTCGCTTTATCGCTGGAAGTATGGTTTCGGCCTAGCGGTCGCTGGACGCTATCAAAGCGCAACACGGGTCGATAATCCCGCTGGCGATTTGCGCTTTTCAGATCTGGCCACAATTGGCCTTCGCGTGACTTACGAATTCAACTATTCGGACGCGATCCTCGCTAAGTTGCCTTTTCTGGAAGAGACGCAAGTCGCGTTTAACATCGGCAATGTGTTCAATCAGCGCCAGAGGGTGACCGATCCTGACGGACGTACGCCGGACAATTTCTTGCCCGAGCTGCTCGATCCCCTTGGTCGAAGTGTTCGACTGGATATTCGCAAGCGGTTTTAAGAAGCGCCCTGAGGGGTTGAGAGCCTTTGGACATCCCTCGCGTGACTGAGTTGGCTACGACAAATCGAACTGATGGCGGGTGAGAGCGTCACGGAACCGATCCTGCGCGTTTGCATCGGATATCCGAATAATTGCGAGCATCGACACCGGATCAACTGGAGGCATATCACCCGCCGCTTTATGGGCCCAATGCGCAGCCCGATCGCACTTGCCAGCATCTTCTAGAAAAGCGGCTGCCAGCACGTAGGTAGCCCAGTTTGAACCCGGGTGGATGGCGGCCTTTTGCGCCCAGTAGGCGGTTTCCTCGTCCTCTTCGCGGATAAAATGAGACGCCGCGCGCACAACGCACATGGCGGACATCATGGGGTCGAGCGGGCTTAACCGCATCGCCTGATCTACACTGTCGATCGCTTCGCCGGTTCGGCTTGAAGCCATCTCCGGCCAAGCCTTCCCATAATGGCCATGCGCATAGCTTGGGCTCAATTGAACCGATTGTTTGGCCCAGTGCCATGCGCCATCCACATCGCCCATCAGCCAAATGGCGCGTCCCTTGGTGTGATTGGCGAATGGGTCGCGCGGATCGATCGCGAGTGCATGGTCAATGCTCTTATTGGCCGCTTGTATCGACGCGAAGGCATCATCGCTGAGCTGCGATGTCACATCGGTGGTGTGAGTGAATGCGAGGGCGGCATGGGCCCGCGCAAATCGGGGCTCCGCCTCGATTGCATTCTGAAACAACGCGCGCGCGGCCTCATTGTCCGCTTTTGTAAACCGATAGGCGTGATCGAGGCCAAGGTGATAGGCAGCCCACGGTTCAAAGGCCGGCTGAGAATCGGCCCGTGCCGTGCGAGCTTCGTGCTGGGGGATCTGAACATCAAGGGCCGCGACGACGTGGTTCACGATCTCCTTGCGCAGGGTGTGAATGTCATCGACGCTTCCTGTAAAAAGCTCGCTCCAGATGACGCCGCCATCATCATTGTCGAACAGTTCAGCGTGTATCGTAAGAGCGTTTCCGACGACTTCGATCGACCCGCATAGTCCGTATCGAACATTGAGCTGCCGGTGGAAGTCGTTTGGCGCTGCACCTTGCTCTCGCATTTGAAACGAAGTCTCGCGCGCGATCACGAACAGCCAACGCAGGCGCGAAAGCTCGGTGATCAGATCGCCAGGCAATGCATGCTCAATTGCTGCGTAGGGGCCAGCGGCCCCCACTAGACGAAATGGAAGAACAGCAATGGACGGCCGTCGCGGCGCAGTAGGTGCGTCGCCACCGACACCGCTTCTAGGCGCGGCGGAGATCGGAGCGTTTTGCGCAGGCGTATCAATTTCCTCAACCGCAGCAACAAAGCGGAAGCCACGGCCATGGACGGTCTTGATGAAGCGCTGCTGTTTGCCGTCATCTCCAATCAGTTGGCGTGCCGATTTTATCCGGCTGGAAAGCGCGGAATCAGACACGATGCGGCCATCCCAGACCTGATCAACAATCTCATCCTTGGTCAGAAGCCGGTCACGATTCTGGACGAGCAGTATGAGCAGCGCGATCACTTGCGGCTCAGCAGCGAGTACCGAACCGTTCCTGCGTAGCTCGAATTGCTGATCGTCGAGCTCGAAATCCTCGAACGTCCACCCCATCGCGCAATCATAGCCCACCCGCGGCAAATCTCCAGCAATCTCCAAGAAATCTCCAGACGCTCTCCAAGATCGAAGGTCTCGATCCGCCTAGCGCCGTGCCATCGCCGGAGAGAACTGGCGGACACGACAAACGAACCAGAAGGACCCACAAATGCCTCTCGTCACCATCGATGTGATTAAGGATGTCTTCACGCAGAGTCAGAAGGCGGACCTCATTGAGCGTGTAACGAACGCGATGATCGCCGTGGAAGGCGAGGCAATGCGATCCCTAACATGGGTTCGCATCAATGAAATCGAACAGGGCAATTGGGCAATCTGCGGCGAAGTTCTGAGCGCAGAGGATGTGCATCACTTCGCCGCGCAGAACAGCAAGTCTGCCTAACTCGCTTTCGATCAGCCCGGTCCAGAAAGACAAAAAGGAACAACACCATGACTGATACCCTTACGAGGATTGAAACCCCCGACTACGCCGCGATCAAGACCAAGCAGCAGGCTGCGTGGACCGCTGGTGACTACTCCGCGGTTGGCGTCACGCTACAGATTGTGGCTGAAAATCTATGCGAAGAAATGAAGCTGCACGCCGGTCAGGATGTGCTCGATGTCGCCGCTGGCAATGGCGCGTGTTCGCTCGCCGCCGCGCACCGCATGTGCAATGTCACTTCCACCGACTACGTGGAAGAGCTGCTTGAGCGCGGCGAAGCGCGCGCCAAGGCTGAAGGTCTGGCTATGACCTTCCAGAAAGCCGATGCGGAGGACCTGCCCTTCGCCAAAGACACCTATGACGCGGTGGTCTCAACCTTTGGCGCAATGTTCGCGCCGGATCAGCAGACCGTGGCAAACGAGCTGCTGCGCGTTTGTAAGCCGGGTGGAAAAGTGGGCATGGCCAATTGGACGCCGGACAGCTTCATTGGTCGTCTCTTCAAAGTGATTGGCAGCCACGTCACAGGGCCAAAGGGCCTCAATCCGCCCTCGCGCTGGGGCTCGAATGACGGCTTGGGCGAACTCTTTGCCGGAGCGGCATCAGTCACCGCAAACCGTCGCATATTCAATTTTCTGCACCATTCGCCCGAGCAATGGGTCGAGAGTTGGCGCGTCATCTACGGTCCGCTTCACAAGGCCTTCGCGCAGCTCGATGCGGAGGGGCAGGACGCCTTTGCAGCCGATCTCGTGGCCCTGATCAACGAGATGAACCTTGCGCGGGACGGCACGATGTTTGTCCCGAGCGCTTATCTCGAGGTGATCGTTACAAAGTAATCCGATTGGCGTGGCGCTGGGTAGGGCTCCAAGCGCCACCCTATCACTCAAAGACAAGCAAAGTCGGCTTGGTCCCTCGCCCGAGGCACCAACCCATACGCTTGCGCCAAAGACGGAGAGGGTCATGAAGCTTATCTCAGGAATATACGGAACAATTTGCTATTTTGTCGGCTTTGCAGCGCTGCTTGCGCTTATCGCTTTCGTTGGTGACTTTCTCAGCCCGTTCACAGTCAACAAAGCCTCGCCTGTTGCGCCCGCGTTCTCTGGTCCGCTGGCCATAATCTGGAACCTTATGCTGGTCGCGCTATGGAGCTCTCAACACAGCCTGATGGCTTCTCCATTACCGTTGGCCAACCACGCACAAATCGCCCGCCATTCAAGCCAACACGCGTCTCCAGCGTCCATACCGTGTCATTGCGATCCGTAAGGCGCCATGTGCTCGAGGTATCGGTGAATGTCGCCAAATCCGAGGGCAGCGCACCGACATGCTCAAGCTTGAGATTCCCTGAGGAGCTCGAAAATTGTGCTGTGGCATCCTCCTGCCACGTGCCGTCGGCTTGAAGTTCGAATCCGTAAGCAGTGCCGTCGGGCAAAATAACGGCCACTTTAGCGTTTGGCGCTGCGGGCGACCCCGAGAAGATCCCGAGTTGGATTTCTCTGTTGAATTCGAAGCTCCAAGGGGCATTGAGGCCACGCATCGGCGTTCTGGGTAGTACACTTTGTTGGATCGCTCGCCCGACTTGAAAACTTCGATACTGCCTTGCGATGCGAAAGAGACCGTCAGCCGATGCATAATCAAGCGCCTCAAGATACTTCGAACCTGAAGACACAATGATGGGATTGGCCGTCTTTGGATTCGGCTTCCCATTATTATTGCACGGGTCCGCGCACTCGCGCTCACGCGCCGCCTCAAGACGGCAATAACCATCACCAGTCGCGTAGTACCCGGTCGGACATACACGCAGAACGTATCCAGGAATTATAGTTCCGCAGTTCCCGGTATTGCCTGCCTGCCCAGGCTCGGGACACTGGTACTGCCATCGTGTCCACTGGCAATCGTACTTATACTGATCATCATCTCGCTGAAATGCACCGATAAATCGGGACGATTTTTTACTACCATGAAACTTTTCCCATTGCGCCTCGCACGCGGCGGTGGGCGAGCTGAACAAACCTCCTGGCCCGGAAGGTGATCGCCACCCCTCAAGGACCGTATCGTCGTCTGGTGGTGACTGCGCCGACAACGCCGCGCCGGCCAAAGTCAGAAAAACAAGGAGAAAGTGAAACACCGATCGAGCACAGAAAGAAATCAAGCGATGAGCAATCACGTAAGCCTCCATCCAAGACAGCTATACCTCGACAATCCGCGCTATTTTCGGCAGTATGCTAATCCCAAGCGCTGCAACCATAGACCGCTGACCCCCAAGTCGGCGCAGAGGTTGGGATTGGAAGCGCGCTTCGGCTAAGCCGGTTTCCGTTGTTGTCGTAAGTCAACTGAACACAAGTGCTAGTGAGCGGAAGTGAGCTCATCGGGATACTTAGCGCCGCCACAGGAAATGCAAGAAACATCGGCGAAGCGCTTGCCGGAGCAATCATAGCATTCAAACCAATCGCAGCGATAAACGGCCTAGAGAGACCCGAAGTAGGCCGCAGATGGACCAGACGCCAAAGATCAGCTTTCCTTTGCAATGAGTTTTTCATATGGACCGCTTCAAATCGCGACGGCACAAGTTAAGCTCGAACCTTTTGCCCGAATTTACCAAAATCAATTCGTCAATAGAGTAAGAAAAACTGAATTAACCGCAGCCATAATCGCTATGGTGCGGTAAGCATTATTATCTACCGCCAATAAAGATTCGATCCCGTCTTGCTGACAACTTGGAAGGTGCATAAAATACGCCAGTGCGTCAATATCTTATTTTTGAAATATGTGACATTGCTCCACAAAGCTCTTGGCACATCGCTCGTCGCTGGAATGCCTGCCCCAGAACTGCGACCACCATGGCCAAACTCGAACGCACAGCGCATTCAAAAATGACAGCTAGATTGCGAGAACCTGCGATAAGAGTGACTCAGCTCATCTTTCAGTGCACCTTCCGGCCAAACCAAACCGCTCACAGATTACAGGCGAAAGTGGTATGTACAGGTGGCTCAAAGGGTGGTTCAAAAAGATGATTCTGAATTTTTTTACTTATATTCAGATTATTAATCTATTTACTGGTGCTTCTCGACCGCACCAATCACATTTTGGATACCTGAGCGTTGTGGCGCGCAAGCGCGTGGGAACCTCTTGGGAGCTTTGGGCTCAGGCCTTACCCTGTTCGAAGACTTGCCGAATCTGCTGGGTCAGAATCGTGGGGTAGACTTCGAGCACCTGTGCAAGCTCATCGGCGCTATACATCCGCTCAATCACCTGCGTGGACGCAGCGAAGTACTCGATCGACGACATGAGTTGGTAGACGCGCGCCAGTTTGTGCGAAAACGGCTGCGCCTCCAGCGCTTCAACGCGATCGAGCTGCGCGACCAATTCATTAAGGAAAGGCCGGAAATACCAGGTTTCCTCCGGAGCAAGGCTGCGCTGATTGTCCAGCAATTCGCGCATCAGGATACTCGTGCCCGGCCGATAGTCTTTGGCCTCTTCGTAAAGCGCCAGCATCATGTCTTCAAACTGCTTTTGGGGGGTGTCGTCGCGCTTGGCCGCGGACCGCATGGCGTTAAGCATCCGATCCGCGATCCGCCGCAAAACTTCGGAATACAGGTCTTCCTTGCGCCGGAAGTAATACAACAAGGCCTGCTTTGTGAGGTCCAGTTCGCCAGCAATCTGCGCGATGCTGGCGCCGTAAAAGCCGCGCTCTGCAAACTGTTCAATCGCCGCGTTGAGCAAGCGCTCTCGCGTGTCGTCCGCCTCTTCCTGCTCTTTCGCCATGCGTCCCCTCAGTCGGGTATCTGGCAAAACTCTCCGCCGAAGAAACCCAATGGTCGATCCCGTGTCGTTCGTTCTATATCAATAACTTCGCCGAACACCATGGTGTGATCGCCAGCGGGGTACAGCGACCAATGGCGGCACTCAAGGTGCCCTAGCGCGCCGTTAAGGCGGGGCAGCTGACGCGGGCTGACGGTGAAATCGTCTGGAAGAAGCGCGCACTGGCCGCTCGCCGCGTACCGTTCCGCCACGTCCGCTTGATCTTCCGCCAATATGCTCACCGCGAAGGCATTCGCCTGCGTCCACAGGTCAAACAGGGTGGCGCTGTTCTGCACGCTCCACGCGATAAGCGGCGGTTCCAAAGACACCGAAACAAAGGAATTGACCGTGATCCCAAAGGGCACACCTTCGGGATCGCGCGCCGACACAACGCACACGCCCGTCGCAAATTGACCCAGCAGACGACGAAGGGCCCCAGTGTCAATCGGGTCAACAGGAAGGACGTCGTGCAAAAGGGGCTCCGAGATGGTGGCTAATGACCCGACACGTGCGGCGCGCGGCGTATCTGGCCGAGCATATGGGCTCAAAAGGCGCGATCTTCCAGTGCCGCGCCCATCAACCCAACTCTTGGGACGCCAAGCGGTGCCCGCGGATCAGTCCTCAGTGTCGGCAGGGGGTGTGGTTTCCCAAGTGCCGCCCAGCGCCAAGTTCAACCCGACCCATTGGTCGACCCGCTGGCGACGCACGCTCACCAGATTGCTCTCCGCCGCGAACAGGCGTTGCTGAAAGTTCAGCACGTCGATCAGATCGATCTCGCCTTCCTGATATTGCAGCTGCGCCAACGAATAGGCTGTTCCCGCCGCCTCGGCCGCGGTTTCCAAGATGAATTCGCGCCGCGCCAACACTTCGACCGCGTCCAAATTGTTCTCGACATCCTGAAGCGCAGCGAGCGCGGTGGAGGTGTAAAGCGCGATGGCGGCGCGTTTGTTCGCATCCGCTTCGTCTTCCTGTGCGCCGCGAAGCCCATTATCGAAAATCGGTTGCAGAATGTCGCCGATGATCGACCACAGCAGATTGCCGCTGTCCAAAATGCTGCCGAGATCGTCGGATCGGCCCCCGCCCGCCGCGGTCAAAACGATCTGCGGGAGCTGCGCGGCTTTCGCCTGATCCAGATTAGCAAAGGCCGAGGCCACGCGGCGCTCTGCAGCGATGACGTCCGGGCGGCGTTCGAGCAATTCGGCGGGCAAACCGGCCGGCGGCGGCGGCGGCGCGGTGGGTTGGCTTTCCGCGATCGCCACATTCTGCGCCGGATACCGCCCGCACAGCACTTCGAGCGCGCGCTTCGCGTTGCGCGCGGCGTTTTCGGCCTGCGCGAGACTGTCCCGAGCGGATTCAAGGTCGGACGATGTGGTCGCCGTGTCTTGGCGAGAGGCAAAGCCTTCACGATACCGGACCTGCACGATGCGATCGATTTCCGCGAGCGCTTCGACCGTCCGGTTCGCCACGCTGACCTGCTCGGCGGCTTCGACGCTGGCGAAATAGGCCGACGCCACGCCCGCGGCGAGCGAATATTGCGCAAACCTCAGATCGGCTTCGACCGCTTGCGCGCTGGCGTAGGCGGCGTTGCGGCCCGAACGCACGCGGCCCCACAAGTCCACTTCCCAGCTGCCCTGCAGCGTGGCGGAATAGATCGTCTGATCAATCGGAAACGGAAACTGCGTGTCCGTGCGATCCGCGTTGAAGTTGGCGTTAATCGCCGGAAGCAGAGGCGCCCGGGCCTGCTGCACCAATGCGCGCGCCGCGTCCAGATTGGCGGCGGCGGCGCGGATATCGGGGTTGTTGGCTTGCGCTTCGAGGACAAGCTCGGTCAGCACGGGGTCGCCGACGGCTTCGATCCAACCGATCCGCACTTCGCCAACCGGCGCGCCGTCTACGACCCATGTGTCGGGCAAAGCGGGAAGATCTTCCGCGACCGCGCTCGCCACATCCTGATCGCTGGAGAGGCCGATACAGCCCGGAAGCGCCAAGACGACCGGCGCAATGCCGAACAAGAGAGCACGCTTCATCATGCCGCGGCCTCCTTCTTGCTGGCTCGTTCGTCGGTCGAGATGCCAAACACCGCGGCGTACACAACGGGGACCAAAATCAAGGTGAGCGCGGTTGCAAAGCTGAGACCGAACACCAGCACCACCGCCATCGATTTGAAGAACGCGTCTGTGAACAGCGGAATAACCCCCAGCACGGTCGTTCCCGATCCCAACAGCACGGGGCGCACACGGCTGGCGGCGCTGTCAATCAGCGCGTCCATACGCGGCTTACCCTCGGCAATTTCCAGATCAATCTGATCCACCAGCACGATTGCGTTTTTGATGAGGAGGCCAGCGAGCGACAACACGCCGAGGATCGCCATAAATTCAAACGGCACATCCATGACCAGCAAGCCAAAGACCACCCCAAGGAGCGCCAGAGGCACGACCGACCAGATAACCAGCGGCTGGCGCAGCGCGTTGAAGAGCAGGATCGTCACGAGGATCATCGCCCCGAAGCCCAGCGGAATAACGCTGGCCAGGTTCTCGTTCGCTTCTTCCGAGTTGCCTTTTTCGCCGTCCCATTTGAGACTGTAGCCCGGCGGGAGCGGGATTGCCTCGACCAGCGGTTCAACCCGGGCTTGAAGCGCGCCCGACAGAACACCGGGGCCAGGATCGGCCTGCGCCTTCATCGACCAGACATTATCGATCCGGCGCAAACGGCTATCCCGAAAGACCGTGCTGATCCCATCAGTCACCTGCTCAACCGGAACCGCGTCGCCGGTCGGGCTGAGCACCTGGATCGCGCCGATGCCATCGACCGATTGGCGTTCGTTTTCCGGAGCGCGCGACAGGATCGGGATGAGATCGTCGTTTTCGCGATAGACGCCGACTTGCTGGCCCGAATAATTGCGAGCGAGAGCCGCGCCCAGATCGGAACGGCTGATGCCGGCGCGGCGGCCTTTCACTTCGGAATAAACAGGCTCAATCGACGGCACGCGCTGGCGCCAATCGTTCTTGATCGCGATCGCGCCGCCATCTTCGTAGTACACCTCTTGAGCCTGACGGACGAGTTCGCGAAGCACGTCGGGATCGGGGCCGGAGAACGTCGCTTCAATCTTGGAGCCGCCGCCCGGACCCAGAATGAAGCGCCACACCTTGCCCTGCGCCTGAGTGAAGTTCGCGTCGATATACTCCTGAACCTGCGGGATCAGAGCGTCGAGGCGGTCATACTCGTCCACTTTGACGAGCAACTGGCCGTACGCCGAGTTCTGGCTCTCAAAGCTGTAGACCAGCATGTAGCGCAGCGTGCCGCCGCCCACGAGCGTGTGGACGTTCTCCACGCCTTCAAGCGTCGCGAGATACTCGGTCAGCTTGAGCATATCCTCATCGGTCTCAGCGATATCCGTGCCTTCGGGCAGCCAGTAATCGACGACCAATTGCGGCGTTGTGGAGGCCGGGAAGAAGCCGGAGGTGACGTAGCCAAAGCCAAACACCGACACCGCGAACAAGCCGACCGCGGCGCCAATTGTGATCACCTTCTGGCCAACGAGGAACCCGATTAGCCCCTTGAACCGCTCCATCAGACCGCCGGGCTTTTCCTCTTCATCGGACCCGATACCGCCTTTCTCAGCGCAATCATCCTCAATCTTCTTGTAGAGGATCGAGCACAGGAAAGGCGTGATGGTGATGGCGAAAACCCAGCTGTAAAGCAGCGAAATCAGGATCACCCAGAACAAGTCACCGGTGAATTCCGCCGTGTCACCCGGAGCCAGGCCAATCGGCGCAAAGGCCAAAATGCCCACCAAGGTTCCGCCCAGTAGGGGCCAGATCGAGCGTTTGACGACGTCGCTGGCGATATCGATGATCTTTCGGCCCTTTTGACAGCCTATCAGCACGCCATCGGCGATCACGATCGCGTTATCGACCAGCATACCCAGCGCGATGATCAGCGCGCCGAGCGAGATACGGTGCATCGGAATGTTGCTGACATACATGGTGCCCAGCGTCGCGGCGATGGTGAGCAACAGGCCGATCCCGATGATCAGGCCTGAGCGGAAGCCCATGAACACAACCAGCGCGCCGATCACGATGGCGAGCGCCATGACCACGTTGACGACGAAGGCCGAAACGGATTCGTCCACGACTTCGCCTTGGTTGTAAAATTCGTTGATCTCGATGCCGACCGGGCGGTTGCCCTCCAGCTCGGTCATCTTGGCGGAAAGACGTTCCGCCACGGCGACGACGTTGCTGCCTGATACGGCGGCGACACCCATGACAAGGCTGGGCTTGCCGTCCCAGTAGGTCACGAATTCGGCCGGCTCGCGCAGGCCTCTCGTAATCGTCGCGATATCGCTCAGTTGGACGACCCGGCCATCGGTGGAAGACACCAACAGGTTTGAGATGGCTTGGACGGAATCGATATCACCGCTGGGCGTGATGACCAACCGCTTGCCGTCAATTTCGACCGTCCCTCCATCGACCACCGTGTTCTGCGTGGAGAGAAGCTGGAAAATGTTGTTGACCGTCGCGCCCAACGCCGCCGCATTAGAACGCGAGATCTCAACGTAGATCACCTCGTCCTGCTCACCGCTAAGGTTGATCTTGCCCACGCCATCCACCGTCAGCAGGTCTTGGCGCAGATCCTTCGCGTAACGGCGCAGTTCGGGCATGGTGAAGCCGTCGCCGGTCAGCACATAATAGATGCCGAACACATCGCCGAATTCGTCAAAGACCGAGCTGCCGGTCGCGCCAGGTGGAAGGTCTGGCGCGGCGTCGCGCACCTTGTTGCGCAGCTTGTTCCAGACGCTCTGCAGCGAATCCTTGCTGGGGCTGTTCTCGTATTTGATATCGACCGATATCTCGGAAAACCCGGCGGAGGAGACCGAGCGGATTTCCTCGACTTCGGCCATGTCTTGCAGCGCCTCTTCGAGCGGCGCGGACACCTCGCGAGCGACTTCTTCGGGCGAACCGCCCGGATAGCCGGTGAAGATTTGCGCGGTGCGGATCGTAAATTCGGGATCCTCGAAGCGAGGCATTTCCTGATAGGCCGTCCACCCCGCCCCGATGGACAGGACGATGATGATCCACATGATCAGCCGATTGCGGATGCTGAAAGCTGCGATGTCCATGTTCGCCGCCTAGCTCAGTCGGTCCACGCGCGAACTTTCTCGCCCGCCCTGAGATAGTCTCCACCCGAGGCGATCACGACTTCCCCTTCGCTCAAACCCTCGGTTACGACGACCATATCGCCGACTTTGTCGTTGGTTGTGACATCACGCCTTTCGAGAGCTTTCTCCGGGCCCTTCACGACCCAGACATATTGCTGTTCCCCCTCGACCATGAGCGAGGCCAGCGGCACTTCGACGCCCTCAGGCATTTTGCCATCGACCAATACGTCGCTCTCAAAGAAGAGCGTCGCTGTCATTCCGGTCAGCACCAGCAATTGCGATGGCGGGGTGAAGCTGAAATGCGCTTCGAAAGTCTGGGTTGAGCTGTCCGCCACACCGCGCGCTTCGCGGAACACAGCCGGGAATTGCTGGCCAGGGTTGGCGTCCAATTCTACGAAAATGTTCTTTGGCTGGCGTTGGTTGGATGTCAGCACGAAACTGGCTGGCACGTTGACGATGGCTTCGACCGCTCGGCTCTGCAGGATCAAAACGGGTTGCTGGGCGCCCACGTTCTGGAATTCTTCGACGTAGGTGACACCAACGCCGCCGGTGAATGGGGCGCGCAGAACCGTGTCCTTCAGGTTCTTTTGAGCGGTGTCGAGACCCGCTTGAGCCACTTGCCGCTGCGCTTCGCGGCTCTCCAGAACGCTTTGTGAAATCGCGTCTTCCGCAATCAGACGCTGCGCACGCTTATATTCGCTATCGGCGTTGAGATATTGCGCCTCAGCCTCTTGGACCGCGGCTTCAAAGCTGGTCGCATCCAGCCGGGCGATCACATCGCCGCGATTGAACTGCGCGCCATCGACCGCGTTCCACTCAATAATCTGCCCGCCGACCTGAAAGGCCATATCGGTGCTGCGAACCGAGCGTACGACAGCCGGGAAACTGCCCGCATCTTCCGAAGAGGCCGCTTCGACGGTGTAGAGCTTGGCCGGGCGCGGGGCCGGCTCTTCTTCGACGACAGGCTCACCGCCGCAACTGGCCAGCGCAACAAGGCCTGCCACCAAAACAGGGGTCCGCGCACGCTTCCCCCCAAACCAATTCTTCGAAAACCCCAAAGCGCCCTCCGTCGGCGGACCAGATCCATGACGATTCATGCGTCATGGGGTGCGCGCCAAAGCAAACACCAATCAACGCATACCCGCTTCGTAAGGATTCGCAACAGCGACGCTATTTTTGGGCACAGATGCAACTTTTGCACGTTAAGGGCCCAAGAACACACAACACTTGGCCATAGGACGGGCGAATGATTGATCGGTTTGGAGACGCTCTTAAAGACTTCCTGAAACAGGAAAGCGCCGGCGGCATCGTCCTGATCGCCTCGGCTGTCTTGGCGTTGATCATCGCCAACAGCCCCTTGGCGCCCGCCTATTTCGGCACGCTCGAATCCAAGCTGAACCTTTCTTACGGTGCGTTCGAGATCAACAAGCCGCTGCTGCTGTGGATCAATGATGGCCTTATGGCCGTGTTCTTCTTTTTGATTGGGCTGGAAGTGAAGCGCGAGATGTTGAGCGGGCAGCTTTCCAGTCTCGACAAAGCCTCGCTCCCATTGATGGCGGCGGTCGGCGGTATGGCGGTGCCCGCGCTGGTGTTTGTCGCGTTCAACTGGAACGAACCGGCGAACATCAACGGCTGGGCCATCCCAGCGGCGACCGATATCGCGTTTGCCTTGGGGATTTTGTCGCTTTTGGGGCCCCGTGTGCCGGTGGCGATGAAGGCGCTGCTGCTTGCGGTGGCCGTGATTGACGATATCGGCGCGATCACAGTCATCGCGTTGTTCTATTCCGGCGAGATCAAGACCGACATGCTGATCGGCGCGGCGGTGGTTTACGCCGCTCTTTTCGTGGTGAACCGGATGCGGATCGCCTCGGGCATGCCCTATGTCATCCTGACGGTGATCATGTGGGTGTTTGTGCTGAAGTCCGGCGTCCACGCGACGCTGGCCGGTGTGGCAGCGGGCATGATGATCCCGACGCAAACCCGCGAAGACACCAACCTGCTTTATGAAATGGAGCACACGCTGCACAAATGGGTCGCGTTTCTCGTGATCCCGGTTTTTGGTTTCGCCAACGCGGGCGTGTCGCTGATCGGCGTGTCGCCCGCGATGATCCTCGAACCCTTGCCGCTAGGGATCGCGCTGGGCCTGTTGATCGGCAAGCAGATCGGCATCGTCGGAATGGCGTGGATCGGGGTGAAGATTGGATTTGCAACCTTGCCGCAGGGCATCGGCTGGCGCAAAATCCATGGACTCTCGCTGCTCGCCGCCATCGGCTTCACGATGAGCCTGTTCATCGGCGGTCTCGCCTTTGACGACCCCGCGCAAGTAGACGCGGTGAAAATCGGCGTGCTTGGAGGATCGCTTGTCGCCGCGCTTCTGGGCTTCTTCATGCTGAAAGCGGCGTTGCCCGACGAAGCGGGTTCGGACAAAGAGGGTGCGACGGGCGCCGCCGCGCCCGCCGCCGCCGAATAGCCCCCCGATCCATCCGTTCAGGAGCTTTAATGCCGACGCTCGCCCCAGCCAAGCCGATCGCGCGCAGCGCCACCGTCAAAGGCGAAAAGGTCGCCTATTGGGAATGGCGGCCCTCGATCAGCGCGAACGCGACCACTATGATTTTCGCGCACGCCACCGGCTTTCATTCGCGCACCTATGACGCGATCATTGAGAGCTTTCCCGAGTACCGCGTCATCAGCGTCGACATGCATGGCCATGGCCGCTCGGAAGGCGGGCCCGTCACGAGCTGGCAGACGGTGATCGATAAGATGGCGACGCTTTTGAAAGCGCTCAACGTCAAGAAAGCGGTCGGCGTGGGCCATTCTATGGGTGGGCACGTGCTGGCGCACTGCGCGGGTGAACGCCCCGATCTCTTCACCCACCTCATCCTGTTTGATCCGGTTATCTTTGATCCGGCCATGTTCAAAGACAGCGCGTCAGGTTCGGCTAAAGGTGAACCGCATCCCGCGATCCGCCGCAAGCGCGATTTCGCCAACCCCGAGGCTATGATGGAACGCTTTCGCGAGCGCGATCCCTACCAGCTGTTCGAGCCTCGCGCGTTCGAGGATTATTGCCGCTTTGGTCTCACCGAAACGGCCGATGGCTTGGGTTATGAGCTCGCTTGTGCGCCCGAAGTCGAAGCGAGCTATTACGGCGCGAGCCGCTCCAATCCCGGCATCCAAGAGGCGATGACAAAGATCGAAGCGAAAACCCTTGTGGTGCGCGCCAAACCGCTCGGCAAAATGGATTTCAAAGGGTCGCCAACGTGGCCCGAACTCGCCGACCACATTCCGGGTGCCACCGATTTACCGAGATACGACCGCACC
>JBCCKJ010000008.1:0-22501 GCA_039027455.1 Pseudomonadota bacterium
AAGGCCTGCGGCTCGAGGCGGGTTGGGAGCATCGCAACCTGTTTCCGCCGGAAGGGGCGCTCCTTGTGCGCGGCATTGCGGGCACGCAAGAGCAATTGGCCAGCGTTGGATTTCGGCGTTCCAACTTTCGCGCGCGCGATCAGATACTGACTATCGACGCGTATTTCAGCGACCTGGATACCGACGCAATCGATGCGCGCACTATAGCGCTGCGCGGCACGTTTGAGCGCGTCTCGAACCTCTTGTTCCAAAAACAATTTAGTTGGGCCCTTGGAGCGGAAATCCTGCGCAGCGAAGAGCGCAATTCGACATTTTTTGACACGCCCGTGCCGCGAGAAACCTACGTGATCGGCGGTCTTTTCGGCCGGGCCTTGCTCGATGGAAGCGATGATTTGCTCGATCCCACGCGCGGTTTTCGCGTCGCGCTTGAGATCGCTCCGGATGTCAGTCGCACACAAGGTCAAACGAGCGTGTACACCGGATTGGGCGGCGATTTGAGCTATTACCAGCCTGTCGGGCGTCACGTTTTGGCGGGGCGAGCGCATCTGGAAACGATCGTGGGCGCGGGTTTGACCGATATTGCCCCATCGCGGCGGCTTTACGCTGGGGGTGGGGGGTCGGTTCGCGGTTACGCGTTTCAGGCCATCGGTCCGCGCGATGAGTTCGGCAACCCAACGGGTGGCCGCTCGCTCGCGGAGTTCAGTCTGGAAGCTCGAATTCGCACCGGACTTTTGGACGGCAGCATTGATCTGGTGCCCTTTGTCGATGCGGGCTCGGTTTCGACCAGTCCCACGCCCGATTTCGGCGTCATCCGGGTCGGTGCAGGGCTTGGAGTGCGCTACCGAACGAGCTTTGGCCCGATCCGCGTGGATGTGGGCGTGCCGCTTAATCCCGACCAGTTCGACAGCCCTGTCGCGGTCTATATCAGCATCGGGCAGGCGTTCTGATGGCTGATGACGCAACAATAATGGAGCCCGGGAATGACGAGGCGCCTGAGGCCAGACCTGCGCGCCGAAAATGGCTCAAATGGTTGCTTCGAGCCCTTGCGCTTATTCTGGTTCCCCTTCTGCTTGGAGCGGCTTTCCTTTCGACGCCCTTAGGAAAAAGGTTTGTCGCCGATCAGATTGCGCAGATTTCCCCGGCTTCAGGCCTTCGCTTTACCATCGGCCGAATTGAAGGCGATCTTCTGCACCGGGCGGTGTTACGCGACGTTCGCGTGCTCGATCCGCAAGGGGAATTCCTGCGCATTCCCGAAGCCACGGTGGATTGGAGGCCCTTGGCGTGGCTGTGGAGCGGTCTCGATATCCGCGAACTAACCGCCCGACGCGCCCGGCTTGGTCGACTGCCCGAATTGCTACCCGGCGATCCTGACGCACCGGTGCTGCCTAGCTTTGACATTCGCATGGACCGTCTGGAAATCGACAATCTGACTTTGGCTGAAGGTGTTGCGGGCAAAACCGCGCAGCGCGTGGATGTGACGGGCAAGATTGATATCCGCTCAGGGCGCACTTTGGTTGAAGCGCTGGGCCAGTTTGGTCCTGAGGATCGCATCGCGTTGACGATCGACGCGGAACCGGATGGCGACCGGTTCGATATGGCGCTGGATTACGCCGCCGCGGCGGATGGGCCGATTGCCGCGCTCCTGGGATTAACCTCCGCCTACCGCGCGGAAATCAAAGGCGAGGGCACCTGGTCGTCGTGGCTTGGAAACGCGGTGTTCCAGCGCGAGGAAGAAGCGCAAACCGAGCCTCTTGCGGAATTTAAAATGACCAACGCCGCAGGTCGTTATGGGATTGATGGGTACATCAAGCCTACGATGAAAGCGGATACCATTTTGGCTCGAGCGTTGGGGGATCGGCTCGCGCTCAAACTTGAAGGCACCCTAAAATCCAGCCGTTTCGATGGCGTAATCGAAGCGAAGAGCTCTGCGCTCGACGCGCGGGGAAAGGGACTGGTCGATTTTTCCGGAAACGCGTTCGAAGGCTTTGAGGCGACCCTTGCGCTTCTTGATCCGGAACTGCTTGGTGACGCCGCTCGGATCGAAGGCGGGGTGATGGCAGCGACCCTCAATGGGCGCTGGCGCGAGTTGGTCGCGGTGCACGAGATTTCGATGGAGACGCTGGAAGTGTCCGGCGTGCGGCTTGACCAGCTCACGCAGCAAGGCGTCGGGCGAGTGGAAGACGGCGCTTTGATCCTCCCGCTTGAGACCAAGGTTGCTCGTGTCGAGACGGACTATGAGCAGGTGAATCCGCGCCTCGTCCGCGGAACATTGCTAGGCAGTTTGCTATACGCAAAAGGACGTTTGCGCGTGGATCGCGCCCGCCTATCGTTTCCTGAACTCTCAGCGGTGATGTCCGTCGAGGGTGATATCCCTAAAGGATCGTACGCCATATCAGGCCCGGTCAAAGCCCAATCGCTTGAGGTTCCAGAACTGGGCTTATTGAGCGGAACCGCCGAGATTGACTACCGGTTTGGAGCGAGCGTTCCATGGACGCTGGGCGCTGAAGTTGAAGCCCAGTTGAGCGACTTGCGCAATGAAAGTGTGGCGAGCGTTCTGGGAGCGAACATTGAAGCGCGCGCGACCCTGAATGTCGGTCGTGACACGCCTTTGACGCTCGGTGAGACGACGCTTGTTTCTGAGAAGATAGACGCGCGGTTCGATACGCGTCGCGGTGAAGGTTCCTACGCGGTCAACGCTCAGGGCGAGCACAGCGAATACGGGCCGTTCTCGCTCGAAGCGCAGTTTGAAGACACAGGTCCGCGCGCGCAGCTTGTTTTGGCGGATCCTTATCCATCGGCTGGGCTGCAGGACGTGGCGCTCAATATAGCGCCACGAGACGGCGGTTTTGCCATTGGAGTGGCTGGTGGCTCTTCGCTCGGGCCTTTTCAGGGCGATCTCGGTCTGCGCCTTCCCGAAAACGCACCCGCTCGCCTCGATATCGAACGATTGCGGGTCGATCGCACACGAGTGAGCGGAGAGGTGACACTGGCGGACACTGGCCCAATCGGTGATCTTATTCTTGCTGGCGGCGGGTTAGATGGAACCATTTCCATAGCGCCGGCGCAGGGCGGCGCCACGGGGTTCGACGTCGACCTTGTTGCGGAACAAGCCCGGTTTTCTGGACCCACACCGCTTTCGATTGCGAGCGCTGATGTCTCAGCGGTTGGTCGTGTTGGTGGAGACGCCGAGTTTCAGGTGGAAGCCGATGTATCCGGATCAGGTTTTGAATACGGCGCGCTTCGCATCGTGCGTTTCGCCGTCGATGCGGATGTTCGCGATGGCCAGGGCGCCATCACCGGATCCATCGCCGGAAATCGCGCGGACCGGTTCGGCCTCAATTTCGACGCACGGTTTGCACCTCAAAGCATCTCACTACTCGCGCGCGGCGAGTACGCTGGCCGCGCGATAACAATGCCGACGCGCGCCGTTTTTACGCGCTTGGACGGTGGAGGATATCAACTCGCCCCGGCTCAACTGGGCTTTGCACGAGGTTTCGTCATCCTTGAAGGGCAATTCGGGGGAGCGCAGACCGATTTTGAAGGAAGGTTCGCACGCGTGCCGCTTCGACTGGCGGATCTGGCGGGGGCTGGTCTTGGATTAAGCGGTCGTCTTTCCGGAACCGTCGCATATCGCCGAGCTAGGGGAGGTGATCCGACGGCAAGCGCACGCGTGGAGGTCCAGAATTTCGCGCGCTCTGGGTTGGTCTTATCCTCCAAGCCGGTCGATATCGTGGCCGGTCTCGATCTCACGGCTGAAACCCTTGTCGCCGCGGCCACGGTCGAGACCGATGGCACTCGACTTGGCCGTGTAGACGCGAGGATTACAGATTTTGGGCCCGGAGAAACCGTGGCTGAGCGCCTTCGTGATGGACGCCTCTCCGCTAACCTATCGTATGATGGTGCGGCCGAGGCTCTTTGGCGCTTGGCGGCCATTGACAGTTTTGATCTGACAGGCCCGGCCCAACTTTATGCGCAGGCGAGTGGGACGCTCAGTGCCCCTTCCCTGACGGGGAGCGTAGCCAGCGATAACCTTCGCCTCCAGAGCGCCATTTTGGGGACGGACCTTTCGGCGGTGCGTGTACGCGGTCGATTTGATGGAGCGCAGCTGCAGCTCACTCGCTTTTCCGGCAACGCGCCAGAAGGTGGCCGAGTGCAAGGCAGCGGCACCGTTGATTTAGGCACAATCGAAACAGCAGGGTCGCCCGCGCTTGATTTGAAGCTGGCGGCGGATCGCGCAAATCTGCTCGACGCGTTTGGGTTGGAGGCGACGGTGACCGGGCCCATGCGAATTGTTTCGGATGGCCGCGACGGCACGATTGCAGGGCGTCTTGTCGTGGACGAGGCCAGTTGGCGATTGGGCTACGCCGCTGAAGACCTCGCCCTTCCTGAGTTTGAGGTTGAGGAGGTCAATCTGACTTCGGAAATGAGCCGAGAGGCGCAAAGGTCCTCCCCCGCCGGTTCTTGGCGATACCTGATCGATGCCAAAAGCTATGAGGGCGTTGAGGTTGAAGGACTGGGCATCGACAGCGTGTGGGGTGTCGATATCGCGCTGCGCGGTACGGTCGACGAACCACGCCTCGGCGGCGAAGCTCGGCTGGTACGGGGGGATTACACATTTGCAGGGACGCGCTTTGATCTGGAGCGTGGTCGTATCACCTTCGATGAGATCGGACCGATTGATCCGCAGCTCGATATTATCGCGGAGACCAGCAAGGATAACATCGATGTGACGGTCACGATTGGCGGAACGAGCGAAGCGCCCCAGGTTGCCTTTGCTTCCGAGCCAGCGCTGCCCGATGAAGAGATCTTGTCGCGATTGCTTTTTGGAGACTCGGTCACGTCGCTTTCCGCCACAGACGCTGTGCAACTGGCAGCGGCGCTGGCGTCGCTGCGAGGGGGGAGCGGAACCGACCCGATTGGGTCCTTGCGAGACTCAATTGGATTAGATCAGTTGCGGATTGTCTCGGCGGACCCGGCGATTGGGCGCGAAACCGGGGTCGCTTTGGGCAAGAACATCACGCGTGGGATCTACGCCGAGATTATCACAGACGGACGCGGATATTCGGCCACACAGGTCGAATACCGGGTGACCAGTTGGCTTTCGCTTCTGGGTACGGTTTCTACCATCGGGCGCGATCGGGTCAGCGTTCAGGTGAGCCGCGATTACTAGGGCCTTGGCTAAGCGTTACATGCCTGATCGGTAGAGCGCTTCCTCGTCCTGCCGACGGCGCACTAGCCCTTTGAGAACCCTTCCAGAGGCTTTGTTCCAGCGCTTGAATTCGTTCGCAGCGCCATCGTAGTCTTGCCCCACGTGTTTGCGGGTTAGGGTAGCCCGCGCGATCGCGCCGGTGTTGTAGTGAAAGCTGACAAGAGCGTCGAACTGGCTTTGCGTCGTTGGGGTATCGCCAATCGCGCGCGCGACATCGCGCGCGTAGCGCTTGAGATCATCGGATAGGCGCGCGTCGCACTGGCTCTTGGTCCACACCGTGTGCGGCCCGATCCTCGCTTTCGGGCCCGCACCGGTGCGATCATCTACACCGGTGGCTCCCCAGCCAATAGTCCAGGGTTCGCCGCCTGATCCAGGGTCGGGGTACGCCTGAACCTTGCCATCGCGCCTCAAGCTTGCGCACCCCTCGAAGCGTTTGATGAGCGCTACGCCTGCGGGACCGATACGGCGCGGGCCCGGGCGGTTTTTCCGACGAATGTGCGGGACGCTTGGCGAGCCAACTTGCCGTTCGGCACCGGTTGGCGCTGAAGTTCCATGATCCAGCGCGGCGTTTATCGCATCGACTTCATACTGGCGAAAACCGCGTTTCAGCATGGTTCGGACAGTGTCGAAGAGTTTCTTTCTGGGTTGGTCGGTCATAGCGCTACGCCTCGTGTAAACGGGAGAGAGGCGCAGGAAGTAGGCACAGAAACGCCGAGTAGGAAAATGGTTTGGTAGTCGGTCGCCGGCTTCGCAGCCGCCCAGCCCGATATGAAAAGCCCTAACTGGCCAGTCGCGTCGGCTGTCGGGGTTTTGAGCAAAAGCTCTCTATGGTCTGCGCCAACATCTCCAGGCTCGGCATAAGCGCGGGGCTGGGCCGGCTGAAGTGCAGATGCCCGTCGAGATGGATCACAGGGCACGCGACAGGGATGTTCTCCAATTCCGCCTGTTCGACGCCAAACCCACAGCATGCGGCGATCAGCACATCGGGCTGAGAGGCGTTGATAGTGTCCCATGTGGCTTTGAAGGATGGCTTGCGCGCGACGCCGAGCAGGTTCGTAACGCCCAGCCATTCAACCATTTCGGGCACCCAATGGCCCGCGACAAAGGGCGGATCGAGCCAATCCAGAAAGACAAGCCGAAGATCTTTGTCAGCGTGGCGATTGCGATACGTCGCAAAAGTGTCATGCCAGCGCCGTTCGAGCCTGCTGGCTTCACTTCGGCGATTAATCCCGTCTCCGACTTGTCGAAAGCAAAGCGGCACATCGTCCAGACCGTCCGGGGATAGGTCGATCAAATGAGGCGTGCTGGACAAGGTCAGGACGGCTTCACGCACATCGCCAGCCGGCACGGCGCAGACATCACACAAAGATTGGCTGATGACGACGTCGGGCTTCAATCGCTCCAAAGCCTCGATGTCGAGCTGATAGAGTGGGCGTGAGGCCGTGGTCACTTGCTCGTCGATGTCGGCGGCCGAGGCGCCGGTGTCGACCCAGGTGCTCGTTAGCTTGGGCAGGTGATCCCAATCGCCCGAGCAGCTATGGCTGACCCCGACCAGATCGTCCGCCGCGCCCAGCGCGACGACGATATCAGTGGCGCTTGGCAGCAAAGAGACGATGCGCATCACCGGTTCCAATCAGGGTAATGAGCCCAAAGGCCAAACCGCCATAGGCCGCGTTGGCGATGATGCCTTTGATCAGGAAGGGTAGGGCGTTCGTGTAGCATGCAATCCAGCCCGCACCAGTGTTGGGGTAGTACCCCATGGCCATCGGTGTGAGATTGGAGAGCGCATAGAATACGACCGCGCTAACCACAGCTGCGATAGCGACTGACCGTACCCCGATCGATGTCAGGAAGGGGCGTACGGCCAAGGTGGCCGCGAGGTGTCCGATATACACGAAACTCATGGCGAGCGCGCCGTAGAAACCATTATAGGCGTCAACGATCAGCACGGTCAGGAAAACAGGGATCAGCGTAAAGCGGGGTGGGAGGTAGGCCGCCGCTAGCATGCCGAGCGCGCCAACGGTGGACACACCCATGGGGTGGGGGAGCGCGTGTGACAGCAGGCCAGCCAGCGTCAGCAGCGCCACAAGAAAGCCATTTCTGGCGTCTTGGTTCATTCGATCTACTCCTTGGCCGCCAATCCTCGAGCGGTGGTTTATGTGTTGAGCGGCCGGTCTCCGGACTGACGAGTTTGGATTGACACCGCGCCTTCCCACCCATTGCTGGACAGTGGCGTAAGGCGGCCAATCACTCGATCACCGTTGCGAGGACAGCGCCGGATTTGCACCGACTTCCCGTTCACCAACTCAAGAGGGTTGTGCCCCGCTTCCGTGAAGACCGCAAGGTGACGCTTCCTATTCATTCGTTAGCTTGCAAATCGCAACCTAACGAAACGACGCGGCAATAAAACTCTCTGCCTCAAAATCCTTAGTCGAGCATACTTTTGAATACCAATAAATAACTAATAATTATGGAAGAATTTTTATTTATAGGTGTAAACGTAAATTTGAATAACGCGAAGTGTCGTAATTAGACAATTAAAGTCGGTGAGCCTTCCCTGACAATTGAGGCACCAGAAACGATTCTGGCGCAAGCAGGAGGAGAACGACATGAACAATGATAGAAGGCTCGAATCCAAGCGGTTTAGAGAAGATGCGGCGCAAGCGGCCTTTGAGCGAGATCACCCCCTGCATCTTGCCAACGGGGATGAACAGCGTTTCGCTTCGGCGCAGTACGCCATGAGCTTCACCAAAGGTCTCAGACACAACAAGAAAACCGGCTTGGTTGAGGAGCGCGCCGATTTCGAGGCGTTTCGTCAGGCGATCGATAACGGTGTCATCGAACCCTTCACCACGCGGGTCCCCGTGCGCACTGCCAAGGGCAAAGAGCGCCGTATGTGGGAAGCGCCCACCGCTGGCGTTGTGTTCGATCTGGAAGGCCCCGATGCCCAAGCGGTGACGATGGCGCCCGCTCCGCCACTGGGCAGTGATGAACTCACATTCGAGATGGCCGAGGTGTATGAACTGGCATTGGTCCGCGATGTGCCATTCGAGCAATTCGACGCGCACGGATCAGCGCCTGACCTGACCGACAGCATCGATCGGCTGAATGCGATGGCATACATTCAGGACGCCAAGAAGTGCTGTGAGTTTGCGGGTCGTCCGCGCAAAGTCGGCGCGAACGGATTGCTCAATCAGCAAACGGTGTTCCGTGGTTCTTCGCCGGGTGTCGATGAAGGGCCCTATCTCTCCGCTTTCATGCTGATGGGCAACGATGATCGAACCGGGACACGTAACGCGCTCGACGGTCAAATCGTCTACGGAGCGCAGGCTATCGATCAGCGCGTGCCCATGGCCCCGGTCGGCGATGACTACATGGTCGATTGGATTGACTGGTTGGAAGTGCAAGAAGGCTTCCGCGTAACGGCCTCCGATGGTTCGGGAAGCGGGCAAGCGCTGATGGGACAGCCTCGACGCT
Organism: Pseudomonadota bacterium; assembly: GCA_039027455.1. GTDB lineage: Bacteria > Pseudomonadota > Alphaproteobacteria > Sphingomonadales > Sphingomonadaceae > Erythrobacter. The sequence goes on from JBCCKJ010000008.1 coordinate 8,687, forward strand.
TCATCCACACGCCGCGCGACTTGGCGACATACGTCCACTTCGACGCGCTCTACCAAGCCTATCTCAACGCGTGTTTGATCCTGCTGAGCGATGGCACCGCGTTCGATCCCGCGTTTGATAACCTATCGGGCCCGGCTAGCTTCAATGTGTTGGTCAACGCGGCCACAGGCGACATGAAACAGACCAACGCGGGAGGCTTTGCGCTCTATGGCGGGCCGCACATTCTGACGCTTGTGACCGAAGTTGCGACTCGCGCGCTCAAAGCGGTGCGGTTCCAGAAGTTCAACAACCACATTCGCCTGAGGCCCGAAGCGTTGGCTGGCCGTTTGGAGCGCGCTAAGCACATCGAGAAAGCGCATCCCAACGTGTGTTCCGAATTCACGAATACGCTCAAGGATCTGAAGCCGACGGCGCAAGCTATTGAGGCGCATAACGCGTCGCTGCCGCCTTCGCAGAAGTCAGCGAACACCGTGTTGCTGCCGATGGCGTTTGCCGAAGGGTCGCCGATGCACCCCGCTTACGGCGCGGGCCACGCCACCGTCGCGGGCGCGTGCGTCACCGTGCTCAAAGCGTTCTTTGACACGTCTGCTGTGCTCGCGGATTTGGGTGGCCAGATTGGGTTCTACACCGATCGCCAGATTGCCGCATCGGGCGCAAAGCCCAAATTCGTGAAAGTCGTGACTGACAATAATGGCGATGATCTCAAAGCCATTGAAATCGAGTGCCCGCTTACTCTCGAAGGCGAACTCAACAAGCTGTGCGCGAACATTTCGATCGGGCGCAACATGGCCGGGGTGCACTACTTTACCGACTATTATGACAGCGTGCGGATGGGAGAAGAGATCGCGATCGGCATGCTCGAAGAGCAGGCGCTCGGCTATCCGACCGATCCTTTTGTGATGTCCGTGCCGACCTTTGATGGCGAGGTGCGACGGATAGGCGCGCGATAGGATCAGTACTGCTTTTGAAAGTGGCGAGGCTCCCCTCGTGGTTTCGCCACTTGTCCCTGGAAAGCCTCGGTTTGGTTGCCCCCCAGGCCGAGGCTTTCTTGCGCCCAAATGAGAAGGGCCACCCCGGTGTTCCGGGGAGGCCCTTCTTGATTAGAACAGGCGGCAGGGATCAGCTGCTGTAATACATATCGAATTCGACCGGGCACGGCGTCGTTTCGAGACGCAGTTGCTCTTCCCATTTCAGCTCGGCGTAGGCTTCGATCTGGTCAACCGAGAAGACATCGCCTTTGAGCAGGAATTCGTGATCCTCTTCCAGCGCCTCAAGCGCCTCGCGAAGCGAGCCGGCAACGGTCGGCACTTCAGCCAGTTCGGCCGGCGGCAGATCGTAAAGGTTCTTGTCCATCGCTTCGCCCGGGTGGATCTTGTTCTCGATCCCATCGAGGCCCGCCATCAGCAGCGCCGAGAAAGCGAGATACGGGTTGGCGATAGCGTCGGGGAAGCGGAACTCCACGCGCTTGGCTTTTTCGCCTGCGCCATACGGAATACGGCACGAAGCTGAACGGTTGCGCGCGGAATAAGCCAGAAGAACCGGAGCCTCAAAGCCCGGTACCAGACGCTTGTACGAGTTGGTCGTCGCGTTGGTGAACGCGTTCACGGCCTTGGCGTGCTTGATCACGCCGCCGATGTAATAGAGGCAGTTTTTCGAAAGCCCAGCGTATTCGTTGCCCGCGAATGTCGGCTTGCCGTCTTTCCAGATCGACATGTGGCTGTGCATGCCCGACCCGTTATCTTCCTTGATCGGCTTGGGCATAAAGGTTGCCGTCTTGCCATAGGCGTGGGCGACTTGCTGGACGACATACTTATAGATTTGCACCTGGTCCGCCGCGGTGGTCAGCGAGCTGAACGTGATGCCGAGTTCGTGCTGGGCCGCGGCCACCTCGTGGTGGTGCTTGTCCATATTGAGGCCCATTTCCATCATCGTGGCGACCATTTCGCCGCGAATGTCCATCGCGCTGTCAACCGGTGCGACGGGGAAATAGCCGCCCTTGGCACGCGGGCGGTGGGCCATGTTGCCCATCTCGTATTCTTTGCCCGAATTGGTCGGCAGCTCGATATCGTCGATGGCGAAACCCGATCCGGCGTAACCGTCCTCAAAGCGCACATCGTCGAACATGAAGAATTCAGGCTCCGGCCCGACATAGATCGCGTCGCCAATGCCGGTGGAGGCAAGATAGGCTTCGGCGCGGGTCGCGGTGGAGCGCGGATCGCGCGAATAGAGTTGGCCGTCGGAGGGTTCGACGATGTTGCAGAACAGGCTGAGCATCGGCGTGGCGCTAAACGGATCGATATAGGCCGCGTCCATATCCGGCTTTAGGATCATGTCGCTTTCGTTGATGGTCTTCCATCCCTCGATCGAGGAGCCGTCGAACATCAGGCCATCTTCCAGCGCGTCTTCGTCCATGACGGCGGCGGCCATGGTGAGGTGCTGCCACTTACCCTTGGGATCGGTGAAGCGCAGGTCGACCCACTCGATTTCTTCATCCTTGATCTGTTTCAGGACGTCTTTCGCGCTTGCCATTTTGTATGTCTCCAACTGGTTATTCGAGAGGTCTCACCGCAGGGGCGAGGTGAATTGATAGTTCTAGATTAGACCGCATCCTCGTTGGTCTCGCCGGTGCGGATGCGAAGAGCGCTTTCGATGGCGGTCACGAAGATTTTGCCGTCGCCGATACGGCCGGTTTGCGCGGCGCTGGCGATCGCTTCGACCACGCGTTGCGCCTGATCGTCGGCCACGACGACTTCGAGTTTAACCTTTGGCAGAAAATCGACAACGTATTCGGCCCCGCGATAGAGCTCTGTGTGACCCTTTTGACGCCCAAAGCCCTTGGCTTCGAGGACTGTGATACCGGACACGCCAATTTCGTGAAGCGCTTCTTTGACTTCGTCGAGCTTGAAGGGTTTGATTATCGCTTCGATCTTTTTCACGTAATATCCGTTCCAGCCCGAGCCCGATTGTTGTTCTTATCGACCTAGAATCGCGGTCGAGAGTGTCAGAAGGGGTTAGCGAACTCTTCAATTCGCGCAAGGATCATCCCGTCTGCCTAAGGAATTAGCAATATTGTGCGGCGCAGCGCAACCATTCTTATGTGGGAGCGGATTCTGCTCAAATTTTGGGCAGCGTTAAAGGCGCAGGCCCGTTGTTTCCGGTAGGCCGCACATGATGTTGAGGTTCTGTATGGCGGCACCCGAGGCGCCTTTGCCGAGGTTATCCAGCCGCGCGATCAGGCGGACTTGGCTCTCATCCTCTGAATGGGCAACGTAAATCTCGATCCCGTCCCAAGGAGCCTCTGTCCTTCTCAAAAGCAATTCAGATGGTGTCGCATCTTCAAACACTGTCACTATGTCGCTGTATTCATACCAGGCGCTGAGTTCAGCATCGATGCCACTTACTCCAAGCTTTCGACCGCGATGCTTACTTATTGCCTCAAGGTTCAGAGGGACCTCAACCAGCATGCCGCGGAATGCCGGTACAACGCTTGGCGCAAACACGGGTGCGTGTTCTAGATGAGCGTACTTCTGCATCTCGGGTAGGTGCTTATGGTCCAAGGTGAGGCCATACGTTCTGAAAGCAATATCCATTCCGTTTTCAAATCGGGCGATTAAGCTATTGCCGCCGCCTGAAAAACCGCTGATCGCGTTCACGGAGTAAGGCCAATCGAGCGGAAGCAGAGTCTTCGAAAGACGAAAGACCCGGCTCTCTTTAGCATCGGCGGTAAGAGGCCCCATGAATGAAAGAAAGCCGGTGGGGTAACAACCCGGGTTTGAAACGTACTTGGCTTCAGCAATTCTTTTAGGGCCTACGATCTCGGGAAAGCCATAGGTCCAGCCTTCCGCTACCCGGTGCGCGCTCGAGGCGTCGATGATGCGTGTGTCCGAACCCTCCGCCAACTTCACCGCTTCGCGCGCCGCGTCGTCGGGCAAGCACAGGATTCCGATATCCGCTTCGTTGAGAGCTTCCCGGCGAGCGGCCTCATCCTTGCGCTGGGCATCGTCCAGCACAATCAGCTCGAACTCTTTGCGCGAGCGAAGCCGTTCGTGGATTTCCAAACCGGTGGTCCCGGCGGCGCCATCGATGAAAACTCGGGTGCTCATGCGTCACCCTCTAGCGGCCTCAGTCCAAGAGGCAATCGGCTTTCATATAACCGCTAGGGCCTTGAGGGCCTAGGCAGCCCCAGACCCAATCGCCCGCGACGTCCAGCACTTCGATCGATGTGCCGGGCGCAAACTGCGTGATACGCGGGCTGTCGTCGCGCGTGTTTTCCATCACTTCGACGCCCTTGGCGCCCACTATCCTTGACTGCGGGATCACATAGTGCGCGGCGAGGTGCGTGCCTGCCAGCGCGATATGCGCCAGATCGCCGCGTAGTGGCAGCGTCCCGGGTGCGGGCTTTTCCACCGGGCCCTTTAGTCCAAGATCGCCGCTCGGAACGTCGTAAGTCTGTGCGTCGCTGGCCGCGCGGCTCATGCAGCTTAATTCCTCGTTCGCCCCCAAGGGCCAAGCCCTCGTTGCGCGCTTAGCCTTCTGCGCCGCGCGCGGCAAGATTGCCCAATAAAGCCCTTAACGAGTGTAGCGCGCTTTCAACATGTGCCACGCCGCGCGAAGCCCATAAGCGGTGCCGCCTTTGGCCCGGCCCGGTTTTGCAAACGGCCTCCAGGCAAAGGTGTCGAAGTGGACCCAGTCGATCCCTTCACCCACGAACTTGTCGAGAAACAGTCCAGCAACGCTCGCGCCCGCATAGGGGTTGGACTGCGCGTTGGTCATATCGGCGATGTCGGAATTGAGATATTCGCGATAGGCCTCGGGCAAGGGAAGGCGCCATGGCTCATCGGCATGCGCGCGGCCCGCCTCGATCAGCCCCTGCGCCGTTTCGTCACGCCGCGCCATCATGGCGGCGTAATCCGGACCCAGCGCGATGCGAGCCGCGCCCGTTAAGGTCGCAAAATCGATAATGAGATCCGGTTCTTCTTCGCTCGCGCGGGTGAGCGCGTCGCCCAAAATCAAGCGGCCTTCCGCATCGGTGTTGTGGATCTCAACCGTCAAACCCTTGCGGCTGGAAAGAACGTCGCCTGGGCGAAAGGCCGAGCCAGCGATGGCGTTTTCCACCGCCGGGACCAAGAGGTGCAAGCGAACCGGCATGTTCGCGCCCATCACCAGCCCTGCGAGCGCGATCGCGTGCGCCGCGCCGCCCATATCTTTCTTCATCAACCGCATGCCGGCCGATGGCTTGATATCGAGCCCGCCGGAATCAAAGCAGACGCCTTTGCCGACAATCGCGAGAACGGGCGCGTTGTCGCTCGCGCCTGATCCTTTCCAAGTGAGGTGCATGATACGCGGCGCGTGGTGGCGTGCCGCTGCCCGGCCCACCGCATGGACCATCGGAAAACCGCTTTCCAACGCGTCACCGCGCGTCACCTCAAGCTGGGCTCCGTGGGTTTTGGCTAGCGTCTCGAATTCGTTCTCGAGCGCTTGGGGCCCCATATCCTCGGCCGGAGTGTTGACGAGATCGCGCACCTTCATTTCGGCGAGCGCTTCAGCAAGGGCGCTTTCGATCTTCGCGACCTGATCGGTTAAAAGAACTCGTGGCCCCTCGGCCTTGTCGTCGTCCTTGTAGCGTGTGAAGCGATATTGCGCGGTGAGCCAGCCAAAGAGCGCTGCGCTCACATCGCCTTCCTCAACCCTATAGACGCCTTCGGGCAGACGTTCGGCCAAGGCCGACAAGCAATAACTCGATAGCGACTCGGGATCGGCCACACCGCCCAGCACGAAGAATCCATCTCCATCGGGCACGATGCCAACCTGATTGGCCGCGCCTTCAAACTTCTGTCCCGCAAGGCTCGCGCGTTGACCCGCCGAAAGCGATTTGAGAAAGTCTTCCAGCGTGGATTTTGTTACAAGGCGGATTGTGACCGCGTCTTGGCCACGATCGGCTTGGATGAGATCGGAAAAGTCAGTCATTGCGCGTGCATAGCCAAGAGCCATGCGTTGTCACGCGTCAAATAAGGTTCTGTGGGAGGGAAACGTAGTGAAGGAATGGGTTGGGATAGGCGCGTTGGCGCTGCTTGTTGGGTGCTCTTCCGCCGATGAAATCGGAGATGAAGCCGGCGTTGCGGACACTAACGCCGAAGCGGCGGCCATCGATCAGAAGGAACCGCGCAAGATCGAAGTGAAATCCGATGTGATGACCTTCGAATACGCATGGCCGGGCGAAGTCGCTGAAGTCGGCGCGCTCAATTACTTGTTCGAAAACCGCGCTGCCGAGGCGCAAGACACCTTCCGAGCCATGGCGAGCGAAGCGAAAGCCGATGCGGCGAAATTCGACTACCCCTATCGCGCCTACACCTCTTCGTGGAATTGGCAGGTGGTTGGCGAAACGCCAAGTTTTCTCAGCCTCGTCGGCGAAAGCTACAGCTACACAGGGGGCGCGCACGGTAACACGACCTACGCGGCTACGCTGTGGGATATAGAAGCTGAGAAGGAGATCGGCGCGCTCGATCTGTTCACTTCGGCTGAGGATTTGGACGCTGCCATACGGCCTGACTATTGCGAACTTCTGAAATCGCAGCGCGCCGAAAGACTGGGCGATACAGAGGTCTTGGGAGATTGCCCCCCGCTGGGTGACTTTGTCCTTTCTCCCCTGTCCTCCGACGGCGAGAGTCTCGACGGCTTGCAGCTGCTGGCCGCGCCTTATGTCGCGGGCGCGTACGCCGAAGGGTCCTATACCGTTGCCCTGGATATAGACGCCGATGCCCTCGCCACCGTCGCGCCGGAATATCGCGACGCTTTCGCCGGGAGCGACTAGCGCTCGCATTTCTGCGAGCCATTCGCTATATCCACGGCCATGACCGAATATCAGCTCATCGACAGTCAGGACACCGTCTATCGAGACGGAACGATCAAGCTTCACACCGAAGAAGGCTTTGAAGGGATGCGTAAGGCGGGTCGTCTGGCCGCGACCATCCTTGATGAAGTCGCCGATCTGGTCAAACCGGGGATTACCACAGAAAGCCTCGACACGGCCATTCGCGGCATGATGCTCGATGCGGGCGCGGTGCCCGCGACGCTCGGTTACCGCGGCTACACGCACTCGTCGTGCATTTCTTTGAACCATGTGATCTGTCACGGTATTCCGGGATCGAAGGTGCTGAAGGATGGCGACATCCTGAATATCGACGTGACGCCGCTGCTCGACGGCTGGCATGGCGACACGAGCCGGATGTATTACGCGGGCGAACCCTCGATCAAAGCCAAGCGGCTGGTTGACGTGACGTATGAGTGTTTGATGCTGGGCATCGACGCCGCCTCCAAGCCCGGCGCGCGTCTGGGCGATATCGGTGCCGCGATTGAAGCGCACGCGAAGCAGTTTCGCTATGGCGTGGTGCGCGAATTTTGCGGACACGGTCTCGGCCGACTGTTCCACGACGCGCCTGAAGTGGTCCACGCGGCCAAGGCGGGCACCGGGCCTGAGCTAAAACCGGGCATGTTCTTCACGATCGAGCCGATGATCAATCTCGGCAAGCCATGGGCCAAGGTGCTGGGCGACGGCTGGACCGCGGTGACGCGGGATAAGTCTCTGTCAGCTCAATTTGAGCACAGCCTTGCGATCACGGAAGACGGCGTAGAGATATTCACCAAAAGCCCGACGGGCCGGGACAAGCCGCCCTATTGATCCGGACTATTAAGCGTCTCGCAAAAACTTTTGCCAGAGGGCTCTTGCTCTATCCTGAAACCCAGGCCCGCTGGCATCTTGGGTTATTTGGAATGACTTTCCTTGGAAGTGAGAAAGGCGAACGGGCCAACCTTGGGTTGGTGTCGGTTGGCCCGCTGCTCGGTCAGTAAAACTGGCATTTAGCGCCGGAAAACAAATCCAAGCTTGTCGGCCAGCATCGCAACGCGCTTTTCGTTGGCCGCTTTCACCACAGCGAGCCGCTGCGCCTCGTAGCTGGCCTTTGCGTTCTTGAAGCACTCGCGGAAATCAGCAGCGCGGCTAAGGTCGCGAGGGTCGGGCCGTCCTCCGCACGCCGCTTTGGCCGCGTTGACGAGACGTCGATCGAGCGCACGACGCCCTTCTTCGGTTGTCAGGTTTAGATCGGCGTAGCTCACCGAGACGGTCGGCTCGGGGTTCTGCGCGGCGGCGGCGCTTGTCGTGGCTAGACCAAATGCAAGCGGGGCAAGGGCGATGATTTTGAGCATGGTATCGGACCTCTCAATTGGGATTTCTCGTTGTATTCAATCTTCGTCGACGGTGAGTTTGGGGCGCCGACACACGCGCCTATGGCACCTTGGAGTGACAGGATTCTTACAAATTTATAATTTTGCGCATCTTTATTTCATCAAAAAGAATTATAGAGTATCCATACTGTCACTTATTTACGTTGACCTGACGCGAAATTGAGCCCGCTTGGTCGCTGAGATACAGCTTTGTTACGCAGGGAGAGCCGAGCGCGGCCCTACAAGAACCACACCGCCAGCGCGCCCACCATGAAGAACACGATGGCGATGGAGAACGCCAGCATCGCCGTGGTTTGGCGTGTGATCCGGCCGAGCGCAGCCCATTCATAGCCGAGCGCAATCAGGATCGTCAGCGGCGGCTGCAGGCCTATGGCCACTTGCGGTGGCAGGCCCAGAATATCGGTCACGCGTGCGTAAACCGGCGTCATAAAGGCGAGCGTGCCGATCAGCATGGCCTGCCGATGCGCGTGCATCTGATGCTGACGCGCAAAGTGGATTGCGGCAAAGTAGAGCGGGACAAAGGTCACGAACGCTGCGATGTTTACGATCGTTACTTCGGGTCGGCCGAATTCTTGTCCGATATTGATCGAGATGATCGCGCCCGAAATCGTCATCGCCGCGACCAATCCCAACGACGTGGTGCCAAACCGGCGGTGCAGGTCCATCTTACCTGCGCTCGCCAGATAGGCCTGACTTGCGAGCATGCTCATCCAGGCGAGCATCGATCCTGCGTGAAAGACCACCAAAGGCGTGTAGCGCGCGGCGCGCTCGGGATGGACGACGACTTTGAGCGCAAAAGCGATAACGGTGAAGACCACCAAAGCCACCGCTATGTGACCCAGCAAAAGGTTGGCTTGCTTTGCGCTCATGGGCGCGGGGCGGCTTGTGTCGAAGACGTAGGCGTAAAGCCCGGACAGGATCCCAGTCATATCGGCCTAACGCACGGCGCGGATTGCGGCTCCCGCAGCAAACGGAGTCAGCGCCACTAGGCCAAGGCTGATGGCGGCGACAAAGCCAAGACTCGCCGCATCCTGTCGCGCTAGGGCGCCCGCGCCGAAGATCAGCAAAGGCAGCGCCAGCGGGATCAACAGCAGACCAGACAACGCCGCTCCGGCGCGCAGGCTGGCGGTGAGGGCGGCGATCATCAGGCCGATGGCCGCGAGGCCGGGCGTGCCTGCCAGCAACCCAATCAGAACAAGATGCAAAGTCGGCCCGTCCAATTGCAGCAGCGCGGCGGCGGGAAAGGTCGCGAGGATCAAGGGCGGGCCGAAACTGAGCCAATGCGCCAGCACGCGCACCGCCATCATCGCCTCCTCGGTCACGCCGCGCAGGCGAAGCTGATCGAAATGGCCGAGGTCGATGTCGCGCGCGACCAATCGCTCAAGCGGCAGGATGGCGGCGAGCAGAGCGGCAATCCAGACAACACCGCCGCCGGTGCGCGAAAGTGTGTTCGCGTCGGGCCCGACCACAAAGGGGTACAGCATTGCCACCGCCACGAAGAAAATCACGGGCAGGGCCGCGCCGCCGCCCGAGAATGGAAAGAACTGCGCCAAATCGCGCTTAAGGAGGCGGAGGATCACGGCAGATGCTCCGGCTCGGCGGCGAAATCCTCAATCGCGAGCGTCTTGAGCCCCGGCAAAGGCAGCGATTGGTGCGACACGATCAGGGCGACGCCTTGGTTGTCCAGATGCTCGATAATCAGTTCGCGCACGAGCTCTTGCGACGAAGTGTCCAACCCGGAAAGCGGCTCATCCAGCAGCCAGACCTTCGCGCCTTGACCCAAGAGCCGTGCAAACCCCGCGCGTTTCCTCTGTCCGGTGGAGAGATATCGGACGGGCACATCGATCAGGCTGGTGAGCCCCAGCCGATCCAACACGGTTTCGCGATCACTGGTGCCGTCAATCGCGAACCAGAAGTCCAGCGCCCGCCCCACCGGTTGCTCGGTATCAAGGCCAGTGCGTTCGTCCATTAGACCGATCGCGCCTTCGCATTGGGCGGTTCCTGTAAACGGCGCGTTCAACCCGGCCAGGGTTCGGATAAGGGTGGTCTTACCGCTCCCGTTGGCGCCCGTCACATGGCACGCCTCACCCGGGCCAAGCTCCAGCGAAAGCTTGCGGAATAACAGCCGATCGCCGCGCCGACAGGCCAGCTTATTGGCGTAAATGCGGAGGGCAACAGAACCTTGCATCATCTAGTGCGTTAGGGAAAAGCGTTTCCACTCACAACACACCCGACAGGAGTCCTCATCGGCCATGTCCAGTCTACCCGAACTCAACGAAGCTGATCGTGCCCGCCTGCTCGCCGATCATCCCAATTGGGAACTGACCCGCGAAGGCAAGGCGATCCAGCGCACATTTCAATTCGGCGACTTCTCCGAAGCGTGGGGCTTTATGAGCCGCGTCGCGTTGCTTGCGGACAGTCAGGATCATCACCCCGAGTGGTTCAACGTCTACGCTAAGGTCGAAATTACGCTGACCACGCACGACGCAGGCGGTCTCTCAACACGCGATGCGACCATGGCGCGCGCGATTGACGCTCTGGTTGGCTGACGGCTAGCGGCCAAGCAGCGAAGCGCTGGCGCGGTTGCGCTTGCGGATTCGGCCCGGCATCCAGCGTTTGGCGAAGTTGAGCGATTTGGCGGTCTTGCCCACGAGATAATGCAAGTCATCGCCGTGCACCGCATCCCACACGGTCTTCGCCACTTCTACGACCGGGGTGATTTCGAGGCCCGCCGCTTGTACACGGTCTCGCACGGGTTCGTTTGTACTGCGGTTGCCCGTTCCATCGAGCAGCGGTGTGTCGATAAAACTGGGACAGATAGAGCACGATTTGATGCCGTCGGGCGCCCATTCGGCGTCGAGGCTTTCGGCGATACCGCGAACACCGAACTTGGTGGCGGAATAGACACTCATCCCGGGGCCTCCGGTCAGACCGGCGGCGCTGGCGATATGGATAATCGCCGATCCGGGCGCGGTTTTCTTGAGGTGCGGGTAGGCGGCCTGCGCGCCGTAAAGCACCCCGCGCAGATTGATGTCGAGGCAACGGTCGATCTCTTCGACTTCGAGCTCAGCGAGTGGGCCACCCGTGCCGATTCCAGCGTTGTTGACGACCACGTCGACGCGGCCACCGGCAGCGGTCGAGAAGGCTTCGAGCGCCGTGTCCCAGGCCGCCCGGTCGCGCACGTCCAACGTGTGCGCGTATTTGAAGCCGCCGGATATCAGGTCCAGCGTCTCTTCCATCCCTTGCTGATCAATATCGGTTACACCGACAAACCAGCCGCGCTCTGCAAAATAGGTGGCGATCGCCCGGCCAATACCAGAGCCGCCGCCTGTGATGAAAATTGCGCGCTTGGGTGCCTCGCCCATATGATCCCTCTCCGTCTATATAGGTTGCTTGTTTGGAACCTACCTAGGCGAGGCCATCGGGCTTGTCATTCCCCTTTGAGGGCGTCTTCCAAACCCGCGACATGCTCGGCCCCTTCGAGGATTTCCGCGGTGCTTTCAGACACCGAGCTCGCGATTGGCTCGCTGCGCCCACCCAGGCATTCGGCTAGAAAATTCTCGGAGATAGCCACGAACGAGATGTTGTTGACCGGGCGTGCGAAGCCGTGCCCCTCATCGGGATAGAGCACATAGGTGACCGGGATACCGGCTTCTTTCATCGCGCCAACGATCTGATCGCTTTCGGCCTGCTTCACGCGGGGATCGTTGGCGCCTTGCAAGATCAACAACGGCTTGGTGATCTGGTCCGCCTTGTAAAGCGGGCTTGCGGCCTTGAGCAGCGCCAGACCTTCTTCGGTGTTTGGATCGCCCATGCGCTCATGGAAGAGCTTCACGACCGGAGCCCAATAGGGCGGAATGGTCGACAGCAGCGTTTCAAGGTTGGAAGGACCGACAATATCGACGCCGCAGGCAAATTTTTCTGGCGTAAAGGCCAGCCCGGCAAGCGTCGCGTAGCCGCCATACGATCCGCCCATGATCGCAACCTGATCTTCGTTGGTAATGCCTTCGGCGATTGCCCAGTCGGTTGCATCGATCAGGTCGTCGTGCATTTTGAGGCCCCATTCGAGGTTGCCCGCGTTCAGGAAGTTCTTCCCGAAGCCGGTTGATCCGCGAAAGTTGACCTGAAGCACTGCGTAGCCGCGATTGGCCAAGAATTGGACGGTGCTGGCAAAGCCATATTCGTCGCGCGCCCACGGGCCACCATGCACGAGGAGAACCATCGGAACCGCTTCGTCCGGACGTCCGTCGCCATCGCTGTCGCTGCCCGGCGGAAGCGTTAGATAAGAGGGAAGTGTGAGCCCATCGCGGCTGGCGATTTCCACCGGATGCATCTTTTGCAGCGGCGCGCCTTCGAGCTCTGGCCGGGTCACGTAGAACGGCGTCAGCGTTTCGGCTTGACGGTCGAAAATAAAGCTTTGCGACGGCGCGGTGATCGGGTCGTTCCACACGATCCAGGTTTGGTCGTCATCGGTGCGGCTGGAAATGCCGAAATCGCCATCAAGCTTGCCATCCAGCCAGTCGAGCGCCGCGCCCAGTTTGGGCTCGATCGCAGTCCATTCATTCGTCAGGTAGTTGACCGAATAGGCTTGGACGACGCCGGTTTTGGTGTCGCGGATCGTGCCGCCAAGATCGGCCTTGGCGTCTTCGGCGATGAGTGTTTTCTCGCCTGTCGTGGTGTCCTGCGCAAACAAAGCGGCGGTATCGCGGCCCCGGCTGTCGAGCCAATACAGGATCGAGCCATCCGTGGTGTATCCCGCAGGAGACGTGGTCAGCGAATCTTCCATCGCCGTGCTTTCAAACGGTTCTTCGGCGACGACATTCTCCGTGATGTCGAAATAGTCCGTCCCGCCTGACTCGTTTTGGCGGGTCGCCATGCGCAGGGTCAGGTTATCATCCGCCAAAAAGCCAGCGTAGGCGTTGTTTTCGTAAACCAACTCTAACTCGCCGGTGTTCATGTCGAGAAGATGGACATCGTGGAATTGCGGCTCGCGATTGTTCACGCCGATAAGGATCTTGTCCTTGATCGTTTCTGAAGCGCCAAAGATCTGGACGCGCGTGTTTTCAAACGGGGTCAGTGTCGTTTCTTCGCCGGTCGCGACATCGATCTTGTAAAGCAGGAAATTCTCATCGCCGCCTTTGTCCTGGATGTAGGCCACGCTTTTGGAGTCGCCCGACCAGAAATGGCTGCGGATGGGCCGATCGGTGGCTGACGTCATCGCCTTGGCCGCGTCGATATCGTCGCGCGGAGCTACCCAGATATTGAGCACGCCGTCTTTGGGTGCGAGCCAGCTGAGATACTTGCCGTCCGGGCTGAGGCGACCTTGCGCTTTGGTCGGATTGCCGAACAGCGCGTCGCGCGGGATTAAAGGGGCGGCTTCTTGGGTGTTGGTCATTTGGGTTCCGGAAGTGGTCTGCGTGTCGGCGGAAACCGAGGCTGGGATGGTGAGTGTGCTCAACGCGGCGGTGGCGGCCAGCAGTCGCGCGGTCAAGGACTGGGGGATCATGGGAAACGATTCTCCAATAGGAACAGGTGTGTTGGCGCGACAATACAGGGACTTATGCGCCTTGCAAG
>JBCCKJ010000009.1:0-22081 GCA_039027455.1 Pseudomonadota bacterium
CATGAGCCACGCCGCGCCAGAAACGCTGCCCGATCTGGCGTCGATGTACGCCTATGGTGCGCGCATCGCGGCGTCTCTTCGGCCCGGAGATGTCGTCGCGCTGTCAGGCGGGTTGGGCGCGGGCAAGACCACGCTGGCGCGCGCGATTATCGCCGCCTTGGGCTATCCGCACGAAGTCCCATCGCCCACGTTCACGATCATCGAGACCTATGATGCGCCGCCGCTGCGCGTTCCCGTTGCGCACGCCGATTTCTACCGCTTGGAAGACCCGAGCGAAGCGCTCGAGATCGGGCTTGACGATTACCGCGAAGGCGCGGCGTTGATCGCCGAATGGCCCGATCACGCAGGGGGATTTGGCCACGAAGCGGCCTGCCTCGAAATCACGCTTGAAGTGGCGGATGAAGGCCGGATTGCGATTGCGAGCGGAGGGCCGGATTGGCTAAAGCGCATGCCATGAGCGATCTTCCCGAGGGGCTGCACGAATTTCTGGCTGGCGCGCACTGGTCCGACGCGGCGGTTGAACCGTTGGCGGGCGACGCGTCGTTCCGGCGCTATTTCCGGCTGCGCAAGGAGACTGGTGAGACCGGGATGCTGATGCACGCGCCGCCTCCCGAGGAAGATCCCAAGCCTTTCATTCTGGTCGCCCAATGGCTCAGCTCGCACGGTATGCGCGCGCCTGGCATCCTCGCGCAAAACCCGCGTGAGGGCTGGTTGCTTCTGGAAGACTTTGGCGATGATCGGATGCGCGACTGGCTAGACGCCAATCCGAAGGATGAAGAGGCGGCCTACATCGCCGCTATCGACGCGCTGGTCGATCTTCATGGCCAACCGGCCGGGCCGTTTTCGCCCTACGATATGGAAACGTATCTGCGCGAGGCTGCGCTGATGATCGAGTGGTACGCTCCAGCGCAGAATTTGCAGGTGGATGCCGCCGGATACGAGGCGGCTTGGCGCGAAGCGCTCGCCCCGCTTGTGGAGCGGCAGGGGACGGGCGTCACGGTTCTGCGCGATTATCACGCGGAGAACATTATGCTTCTGGGCGGCTCCCCTAGCGCGCCGCAGGGTATTATTGATTTTCAGGACGCGTTGGTCGGGCACCGCGCCTACGATCTGGTGTCGTTGCTGCAAGACGCGCGCCGCGATGTCGATCAAGACTTCGCCGAGAGAATGCTCGAGTATTATTGCGACCGCCGTGGCGAAACCGACCCCGCCTTCCGCGGAGATTACGCGCTGCTCGGCGCGCAGCGCAACGCCAAGATCGTCGGTATCTTCACGCGCCTTCACAAGCGCGATGGCAAGCCGCGCTATCTCGCATTGATCCCGCGCGTGTGGCGGCTGCTCGAAGCGGACCTGAAAGATCCCGCGCTGGCTCCGGTGGCCCGGTGGTTTGGCGCCAATATTCCGGCTCATTTGCGCGAAGCGGAAGGAGGCACCATCGCATGAGCGAAAAAGGCGGGCGTCCGCTTGTGAGCGACACCGCAATGGTGATGGCCGCCGGGCTGGGCAAGCGTATGCGCCCGCTCACGGCCACAATGCCCAAACCCATGGTGCGCGTGGCTGGGAAGCCCTTGATCGATCACGCGCTCGACCGACTGGCCGAAGCAGGGGTCGCGAAAGCGGTCGTCAACGTCCACTATCTTGCCGACGCTCTGGAGGCGCATGTGAGCCAACGCGACACTCCGCGCGTGGTTATCTCGGATGAGCGAGCGCAGCTGCTCGAGACGGGCGGCGGGTTGGTGAAAGCGTTAGGCGAACTGCCCAATCCGTTCTTCTGCCTCAACGCCGACAATATCTGGCTCGATGGCCCGAAAAACGCCTTCGCTGAGCTCTCCGAGCGGTGGGACCCGGACGAGATGGACGCGCTTTTGCTCGTTGTTTCGCACGCCTGCGCTGAGAATTTTGCAGGCTCCGGCGACTTCTACATGGACCCGTTGGGGCGCCTGTCGCGGCGCAAACCCGGTCGCATCGCGCCGTTTATCTACACGGGTATCCAGCTCGTGTCGCACCGCCTGCTGCGCGACCCGCCCGGCGGCCCGTTCTCGACCAACATTCTATGGAACCGCGCGATGGAAGAGGGGCGGGTGTTCGGTACTTCCTTCACCGGGCTGTGGTTCGAAGTCGGCACGCCGCAAGCTATCGCCCCGACGGAGGCCGCGCTTGGCCGGGGATAGGCCAGAGCCAAACATCTACACCATCGCCGCGCATCGCGGCTTTGCCGACGCGCTCGTGGCCGGGCTGGTGCCGCGATACTCCGAAGGTGACCTGGGCTTGGCGCGCCTGACTTTGCTGGTGCCCAGTTCGCGCGCCGCGCGCACCATTTCCGAAGCCTTCACCCGGCACTTGGGCGAAATAGGCCTCGCGGGCATGCTACTCCCGCGCATGGTCACGGTGGGCGATCTGGATTTGGATGAGGCTTTGGGCGCGCTGCTCGATCCACTTGGCGCGAACGATATCGCGCCCGCGGTGGAACCGACACGCCGATGGCTGGAGCTGGCGCGGCTGATCGACATCGAGCTGGAGGCGCTGGGCAAGCCGCCTTTGCCCGGCGCGGCGCGGTTGCGGCTGGCGCGCGAAGTGGCGCGGGCGATGGACCGGCTTCTGGTCGAAGAGAAAACGCCTGATGACCTGATGAGCGAAGGCGTGCTCGGCATGCTTGGTGATCTCTCTGAACACTGGCAGCGCTCCATCGCCTTATTCGCGCGGTTGCAGGCGCGGTGGCTTTCAAGACTGGAAGAACGCGGCGAGATCGACGCCGCCACCCGCCGCAACCAACTGTTCGAACGCGCGCGGCGACGCTGGCGCGAGACCCCGCCGGAAACGCCAATTGTGGCCGCGGGCGTGACCAGCGCCTCGCCCGCTCTGGCGCGGATGCTACGGGCGATTGCCGATCTGCCGAACGGGGCGGTGATCTTGCCCGACCTCGATCTCGAGATGGACGCCGAGGCGTGGGACGAGTTGGGCCGAGCGGGCGCGCCAAGCGATACGGATGGCGAGGTATTCTCCCGCGATGACGCGCTTACCCATCCGCAATACCATCTCAAACTGCTGCTGAACCGCATGGGTGTGGCGCGTGCAGAGGTGCGCAAATGGCACCGTAAGGGGCTGAGCGCCGCTGAGCCCGCGCGCAGCCGCGCGATCAGTTCGCTGTTTCTGCCCCCTAAATCCAG
Source organism: Pseudomonadota bacterium (assembly GCA_039027455.1). Classification (GTDB taxonomy): domain Bacteria; phylum Pseudomonadota; class Alphaproteobacteria; order Sphingomonadales; family Sphingomonadaceae; genus Erythrobacter. The sequence goes on from JBCCKJ010000009.1 coordinate 3,168, forward strand.
CCGCACTTGGGTCAATCTGGAGGCGGACAAGCGCCGTTTACCCGATGTGCGCACGCTCCTGAGCGCTACCAGTGAAGAGGAGGCGCAGGCTATTGCGCTGCTGGTGCGCGAGGCGTTGGAGGAGTCGGGAAAAAGGGTTGCGGTGGTCAGCGCCGATCGCGGCCTCGCGCGTCGGGTGACCCAGCATCTGGACCGATGGAACATCAGCGCGGACGATTCCGCGGGTCGCCCGCTGTCGCTTACGCCAGCCGGGCGACTTTTGTCGTTGCTGGCGGAAATTGCGGCCAAAGGCGCGGAGCCTGTCAATCTTATCGCCGCTCTGGGGCACCCACTGGTGGCGAGCGAAGACGGGCAGCGCGGCGAGTGGCTTACGAGCCTTCGGTCGTTCGAGAAGGCCCTGCGCGGGCCGTCTCCAGCGCCCGGTCTTGCGCCCTTGCAGCGCGCGGCGGACAAAGCCGAGGTGATCGCTTGGTGGAAAGGCGTGGAAGTGATCCTTACGCCCCTGCTTGAGATGCTCGACGAGGTGCCGTTGGCTCACGCTCTCGACACATTGAGCGTGGCCGGAGAGGCACTGGCGGGCGAAGCGATCTGGGCGCGCGAAGATGGCCGCGCGCTCGCGCGCATGGTGGAGGATATGCGCCTGCACGCCAGTGAGTGCGGGACCATTCTCGCCAAAGCGGACCTTGCCAAAGCGCTACGCGAGGCGATGGACGAAGTCGCGGTCCGCCCACCTTATGGCGGGCACCCCCGTGTGAGCATTTACGGCCTCCTCGAATCGCGCGTGGCGCGCGCCGATCTGGTGATCTGCGCTGGCTTGAACGAGGGCACATGGCCGCAAAGCCCGGCTCCTGATGCGCTGCTCGCGCCCGGCGTCTTGCGGGCCTTGGGCGTGCCGGGATCGGAGTTTCGCATTGGTCTGGCCGCGCACGATCTGGCCGGGGCGATGGGCGCGCCCGAAGTGGTGCTCAGCCGCGCGCAGCGCGACGCGCAAGGCCCGACGCGCCCATCGCGCTTCTTGCTTCGGGTCGAAGCGCTGATGGGCGAGGATCAGGCGCAAAAGCACCGCGAAACGCGCGTGCCCGAATGGCTTCCCTTGCTCGATCGCGCCCCGCTGCCCGTGGCGCAGCCTTACCCTCGGCCCAAACCGAACCCTTCGTCCGATCTGCGCCGCGTCTCGATCAGCGCGACCGCGCTCGATCGGCTGCTGGGCGATCCGTATCAGTTCTACGCGCAAAAGATTCTCGGGCTCCGAAAGCTTGATTCGCTTGCCGCCGACCCGTTTAGCGATCCGGCGCTGCGCGGCACGCTGGTCCACGCGATCTTGGATGCGTGGCACAAAGCGCGCGTTCATGAGCCCGATTTGCCGCTGGTTCCGTTTGCGCAAGATGAGCTGGCCAAAACCAACCCGCATCCGCTTTTGTGGGGGCTGTGGCGTCCCCGGATTATGGCGGCGCTGGCCCGCTTTGAGGACTGGATCGACATGGCCGCCGAGGAGGGCCGCGAGGTCGCTTTGAACGAATGCTGGGGCCAGATGGATTATCTCGGCGTCCGCGTGTTTGGCCAAGCCGATCGCATCGACCGGATGCCCGATGGCACGCTGGGTATCGTCGATTACAAGACCGGCGGCGCACCGACCAAGAAGGAAGTGGCGGCCGGATATCGTCTGCAACTGGGCGTGCTGGGCCTGATCGCAAGCCACGGGGGCTTCCGGCCCGATCGCACGGCTCAAGGGCACGCGACCTTGCAAGGCGAGGCGAGCGCGTTCGAATACTGGTCTTTGCGCAAAAGCGGCGACCAGTTTGGCGAGATCAACGTGCCTATGAAGCTCTCGGCGCGCGAGAGCGGCCTTACGCCCGAGGAATTCCTCCCTCTCCACGAAGCCAAACTGGCCGAAGCGATAACCCGCTACATCACCGGCAATGCGCCGTTCACGGCCAAGGAAAACCCAGACTACCCCGGCTACACCGATTACGATCAGCTGATGCGGCTCGAAGAATGGGTGTTCGAGCAAGGCGGTGACGCGTGAGCGCGAAAGTCTTTCCGCTCAGAGGCAATCAGCTGGCCGCCGTGCAGCCGCAGGACAATGTGTGGCTGTCCGCATCGGCCGGGACGGGCAAGACGCAGGTGCTTTCGGCGCGCGTGCTGCGATTGCTGCTTCGGCGCGATGTGGAGCCGGGCCAAATCCTGTGCCTCACTTTCACCAAGGCGGGCGCGGCGGAAATGGCCAACCGCATTAACGCCGTTTTGGCACGCTGGGTGCGGCTCGACGACACAAAGCTCTTCGCTGAACTGCGCGATTTGGGCGCGGCCCCGTGCGAGGAAACCCGCAAACGCGCACGGACCCTTTTTGCCAGCGTGCTCGATTGTCCGGGCGGCGGCTTGCGCATCGACACTATCCATGCGTTTTCGCAATGGCTGCTCACCAGCTTTCCCGAAGAGGCCGAGCTCGCGCCGGGATCGCAAGCTATGGAGGATCGTAAGCGTGAGCTCTTGTCGCGCGAAGTGCTCTCCGATCTGCTGCAAGAGGCTGAGGACACTCAAGACAAGCGTTTGCTGAGCGCGCTGGAGCTTTTCGTCACTCGCAAGGATCCGGGCGCGCTGCACAGCTGGCTGATGCGCTGCGCCGCGCGCGAAGAGCTTTGGGAGGGGCCGCAAGGCTGGCAATCCCCGGTCGATACGCGCGTGCGGCAAGGGCTATTGGGCATTCCGAGCGACGCGGATGAGGGCTGGGAGCTCGAAGGTTTGAGCCTGGATGTCTTCCCCGACGAAACGGTGCGTGCGATGATGGCGCCGCTGGAAGAGTGGGGCACCAAGACCGCCGACCAATGCCTTGCCTTTATGACCGAGTGGCTTGCGCTCGACCATATGGCGCGGGCCGAGCGCGTCGCGGGTTTTCGCAAGACCCTTTTGAAAGCGGACGGCACGCCAAGCCTCAAGCTCAAGAAGCCGCGCGAAAGCCATCCAGGTTTTGCCGAAGGACAAGAGCTTATCGCCGAGGCCGTGGCCATGGTGGAAGAACGGCGCGCGCTGTTGCGGCTCGCCGAATTGCTCACGGCCGCGCTTGAACTGGGCCGCGCCTTTGCGCTCAAATGGGCCGAGGCCAAGCGCCGCGAAGGGCTGCTCGATTTTGACGATCTGATCCGCCGCGCCGCCGCTCTTCTCAAGAAATCGGAGACCGCCGACTGGATCCGTTACAAGCTGGATCGCCGGTTCGACCACATCCTGATCGACGAAGCGCAGGACACCAACACCGCCCAATGGGACATCGTCGAAGCATTGATCGACGATTTCTTCACCGGCGAAGGCGCGAGCGGCGACAAGCTGCGCACCATCTTCACGGTGGGCGATTACAAGCAGGCGATCTTCGGCTTTCAAGGCACCAGCCCCGAGAATTATGAGCGCGCCCGCGCGCGCATTCAGAAACGCATCAACGAAGCGCGCGAAAACGCCATGGACATGCGCGATCGCCGCAACGTTCCGGCTTGGCAGCCGCTTGATCTCGAACGCTCGTTTCGCACCGCGCAGCCGCTGCTCGAATTTGTGAACGCCGCCATCGGTTTGCTGGGGCACAAGGCCTTCGGCCTGCCCAACGCGCCGGTCGATCACATCGGCGATGATCGCGCCGGTTTGGTCACCATGTGGAACCCCGTGCGTGCGGGGGAAGAGGAGACGGAGGACGAAAGCCGCGAATGGCTCGCGCATCACGACACGGTCTTGGCCGAAAAGATCGCGCAACAGGTGGCGCATTGGGTGCGCGGGCCGGACCGCTTCGTTCTTGAGAGGGGAGAGCGCCGCCACGCGCAACCCGGCGATGTGATGGTGCTGGTGCGCAAGCGGGGGGCTCTCGCGGCGCAGATTGTCGCCAAACTGCACGAACGCCGCGTGGCCGTTGCTGGCGTGGATCGGCTGCGCTTGGGCGCGCCGTTGGCGGTGCGCGATGTGATGAGCGCGCTGCGCTTCGCGGCGCAACCGCTCGACGACCTCGAATGCGCCAACCTGCTTGTGTCCCCGCTGATCGGTTGGACGCAGGACGACCTGCTGGAACACACACCGCGCGGCGAGGTCGTCGCGTTGTGGCACCATGTGCGGCGCAAGGACGCGCCGAAATTTGTTCAAGAGACGGCCGATCGACTGCGTTCTCTCCTGCGTCTCGCCGATTTTGAGACGCCGCAAGCGCTGATCGCGTGGCTCCTCACTGGGCCGTGGCAGGGACGCGCGCGGCTCATCGCGCGATTGGGACGCGAGGCGAACGATCCGCTTGATGAGCTCACCAACGCTGCTTTCGCGTATGAAGGCGCCAACACGCCGAGCCTTGCGGGCTTTATCGAATGGTTTGACGCTGGCTCCGCCGAACTGAAGCGCGATCCCGATGACGCGGGCGGGCAGGTGCGGGTGATGACGGTGCACGGTTCCAAGGGTCTGCAGGCGCCGATTGTCATTCTGGCGGACGCGACCGGGCGTCCGGGCGATGGGAGCGCGTTGGAACTGGCGGAAAGCGTGCTTGGCGCTCCAGACACGGACCGTGCAGCGGTGCCCTTGCCTTCGCTCTCCAAGGATGAGCGTGTCGGTCCGGTCAGCGTGGCGGAGGAGACGGCGAGCGCAGCGGATATGGCGGAGCATTGGCGGCTGCTCTACGTCGCGATGACCCGCGCGGAAGAAGCCTTGTTTCTCACCGGCGCTCTGGGCCCGCGCGACGCCGCGAAAGGCCCGCACGAAGACAGCTGGTACGCGGCGCTTGAGCCCATCTTTGGCGAAGAGGCGTTGGACGATCCACTGTGGGGCGCGCGGCGCGAACTGGGGCGGCGCGCCGATCCGGTGGCGGAGAGTGAGGCCGAGAGCGGCGAAGCCCCATCGACACTGCGCCTGCCTGCTTGGGCGACTACGCCAATTGGGCCGGAGCCCAAACCCCCGCGACCGCTCGCGCCGAGCAGCGCCGGGGAAGAGCAGGGGGCGGACCCGCGATCATCGCCCGCCGACAATCCCGCCGCGATGCGCGCGGCGATGCGGCGCGGCGTTTTGGTCCACGCGCTTCTGGAGCGGCTGCCCGATGTCGCGCCGGAGGCTCGGCGAGAGGCGGCAACCGCGTGGGTGGATCGGCGCGCGGGCGATTTGGAGGCGTCGACGCGCGCCGACATTATCGATCAAGCGGCGAGAGTTCTTGAAACGCCAGAGTTTGCCGCGATTTTTGCGCCCGGCGCGCTCGCCGAAGCGCCGCTGTCAGCGACAGTGGGCGGGGTGGTCATCACAGGAACGGTCGACCGCCTCTTGGTGACGCCGGACGAAATCACCGTGGTGGACTTCAAAACGACCCGGCGGCCTCCGACTTCGCTGGACGACGTGCCCGAATCAACCTTGCGCCAGATGGCCGCCTATGTCGCCGCGCTCGAAACGATCTATCCGGGCCGCCGCGTGCGCGCAGGCCTGCTTTACACGCAGACCCCGCAAGTGATCGAGATACCGCCAGAGCGGATCGCGGCGCAAAAGGATCAATTGGGCACCACGCAGGAAAGCTATGGAGAATCCGACCTCGGTGCGTATTGAGTGCGAGCCATTCTCGACTAGATAGGACACAACGAAACTTCAGGAGACGTATCATGGCGACCGTCAATGTGACCGACGACAGCTTCCAAGCCGATGTGTTGAACAGCGATAAGCCTGTTCTGGTCGATTTCTGGGCCGATTGGTGCGGGCCGTGCAAAATGATCGCTCCCGCGCTCGAAGAAATCAGCGAAGAGCTGGGCGAACAGGTAACCATCGCCAAGATGGACATCATGGAAAGCACCGTGACCCCAGGCGAAATGGGCGTTCAATCGATCCCGCTGATGGTGCTCTTCAAGAACGGCGAGGCGGTCGCGCGCAAAGTCGGCGCTGCTCCCAAGAGCCAATTGAAAGAGTGGCTTGAAGGCGAGCTTTGAAGCGAAATTGAGGCCTTGTCCTTTGAGGACGGGGCCTCAATCCGCAGGCATGTAGCCCACGCTGATCAGCCTTTCGGCCAATTCATCGAACAGGTTGCGTGATGCCGCGCCGATCATGCCTCTGCGGCCATCATCGACGCGATAGGGTGAACCATCAGGCCGCAGGCACGCGCCGCCCGCTTCGTTCAGGAATAAGCATCCCGCCGCGTGGTCCCAAGCCAGCGTGCGCTCGTAGATGGCGAGGTCATGCCCGCCAAACACGGTTAGCGGATATTGCTCCGCCGCCGCGCCCGGGGCCTGAATAATCTGGTAATACGGCTCGATCTCAGCTTCGAACAGAGCGCGTTGCTCGCCGCCCATGAAACGTTTCATCGCGGCGAGGTGGGGCGGGGTGTCGCCCGAAGGCTGGGCGCGCGTTCTCTCGCCGTCCACAAACGCGCCTTCGCCGCGCTTCGCGTGGCACAGCCGGTCGCGGACCGGATCGTAAATCCAGCCCGCAATCGCCTCGCCCGCATCGGCCAGCGCGACCATGATCCCGAAATGCCCTTCGCCGCTGGTGAAATTGGCCGTGCCGTCGAGTGGATCGATAATCCAGCATGCCTCAGACAGGCGTTCGAGCACGCTTTCATCCGCGGCGACCGCCTCTTCACCGACCACCGCAACGCCCGGGGCAAGTTTGGTCAGCGCATCGGTCAGGAAGGCTTCGACTTCGCGATCGACCACGGTGACCGGATCGTCTTCGCCCTTCATCTCGATCTCGTCTTCTTTGAGCGCGCGATAGCGCGGCAGCATGGAGCCTTGCGCGGCAAAGCGCAGCAGATCGCGGATTTCCGCGTCGAGGGCGGTGAGGTCGGCCATTCTAGCTCCGGTAGTCTGCGTTGATGGAGATGTATCCGTGGGTCAGATCGCAGGTCCACACAGTAGCGTGGCCATCGCCAAGGCCCAGATCGACCGCCAGATCGATGTCTTCGCCCTTGAGATGTTCTGCTACAGGCGTCTCGTCGTAATCGTCGACCGGCACGCCATCGCGCGCGGCCCATACGCCGCCAAAAGCGATGGAGAGCTTGTCGCGGTCCGCTGGTTCGCCCGCTTTGCCGACCGCCATGACGACGCGGCCCCAATTGGCGTCTTCGCCCGCAATCGCGGTTTTGACGAGCGGCGAGTTGGCGATGGCAAGGCCTACGCGGCGCGCGCTGTTGTCGCTGACCGCGCCCGAAACGCGGATCTGGATGAACTTGGTCGCGCCTTCGCCATCGCGCACCACGAGTTGCGCCAGTTGGCGGCAGATATCGGTGAGCGCGGCGGCGAACGCGTCCGCGCCGGGGCTGTCCCAGCCTTCAATGCGGGGCGCTTCACTTTGGCCGGTCGCAAAGGCGAGAACCGTGTCGCTCGTTGACGTGTCGCCATCCACGGTGATGCAACTGAATGTTTGTGTGTTGGCCGCGTTCAGCAGCTCTTGTAGAAAGGCAGGAGCGATATTCGCGTCGGTGAAGACATAGCCCAGCATCGTCGCCATGTCCGGCGCGATCATCCCCGAACCTTTGATAATGCCGCATAAATCCACCTTGGTGCCCCCGACCATGGCCGAAGCATGAGCACCCTTTGCGAAGGTGTCGGTCGTGCCGATGGCGTCGGCGGCGTCTTCCCACCCGCACGTAGGCGCAGACATAGCGTTCGCGACGCCTTCCTGCGCGCGATCCTTGGGCAGGGGTACGCCGATCACCCCGGTAGAGGAAACGAGAACCTCGCTGGGTGCGCAGCCTAGATGGTCTGCGACCTGCGCCATAATCTGTTCCACCGCTTCGCGCCCGCGATGCCCGGTGAAGGCATTGGAATTACCCGCGTTGACGATTAGCGCTCGCGCCATCCCCGATTTGACGTGCTCGCGGCCCAGTTCGACCTCGCTCGAGGCGCAGGCGCTTTGGGTGAACACGCCCGCGACCGATGCGCCTTCGACGAGTTCGACGAACGTCAGATCGCAGCGATCCCATTCCTTGTAGCGCGCGCGGGCCACACGCAGCGTCACGCCTGCGATCGGAGGCATATCAGGGAAAGGCCGGGCGAGGGGCGAGCGTTCCAGTTCCATGGAGCCAGCGCCTTAGGGATGTGCGCATTCGGGTGCAATCTCCTGCGAAGCGGTTCCGCAAACAGCTGTTCTAGGTTAAGCCTGAAGACATGAAGAAATGGATTGCCATCAAGGCTCTGTCAGCCGCGCTAGTATGTCAGTCTGCTCTCGCGCAGGATGAAGGCTCTCCCGAGGCATTGGAAGCTCGGCCAGTTATCTCGTCGCAACTTGATTTCTACGATCCTTACGGTCCACGGCTTGAAAACCCCAAGGAAGCTAGGCCTATGCAGGCCGATTATCCGCCTCCGGCATGGGTCGCCGGTCAAGAAGGGATCGTGGTCTACGAGATCGCGGTGACTGAACAGGGCAAGGCGACGAATTGCACAATTGTCGAAAGCTCTGGCTCCGAACTTCTGGACACCACGACATGCGCGATTGTCATGGAAAGGGCTGTATTTTCAAACGCTTTCGATAAAGAAGGGAAGCCCGTGGCGGCCAACTTCAAGGGACGCCATATATGGGAACGGCGTGAGCCCGAATTTCCTGGCAATTTTGAGTTTCAGGCGACCTTTCTGATCGATGAGCTGGGCCAGGCCAAGGACTGCGAAGTAGAGGCTGTCAGTGGGACTTTGCCAAGCAGCCTTGCTCGGACCGTGAAACGCAATCCTTGCCCCTTTGGAGCGAATCGAAGCAGCACGCCTTACCGTGACGAAAACGGCAATCCCATAAGCAAGAGGTTGGAGGTGCGCATCAGCGCAGAAGTAACGGGATTGGAGCCTAAGCCGGATTAGAAGGTTTCCGATGAGAAGAATCCACCGTCAGCAGGTGGACTATCACGCTTAAGAGGCCTATCTTACGTCCCCGATGACACGTCGTTTGATCGCTATCTTTGTCCTTCTGTCGGGCCTTGCTGCGCTGCACGCGCCGGCGCATGCGTCGCGTCTGGACGATCTGTCGCATGATATCGAGACCTTGGCTGAAATAGCCAAACCGCAAGACGGCGCGCGTTGCCAATGCGAGAGACCCCAGCGAAAGCGTGATCGTAAGTGTGGTGAAAAGGCAAGTAAGGCCGCGCGTCCTAGCCATAGCTTCGTGCTGCCCGCATCGATCATTATCGGATCGGATCTCGCGCTCGAATAGATCCCGGTTCAGCCGATCCTTGGCGCTTGAACGTGCCCATTCGCTAGCGCTGGACGCGCCAAAGCGACCTTACACACCCATTACAATGCCCCGCCGCGCCCGTGAAACTAAACGCGCGCAGCCTATGAAAACACAGGATTTTTGCTCTCATGTTTGAAACCGTGATGAAGGCGATGTTTGGCTCTTCGAACGATCGATACGTCAAATCGCTTGGCAAGATTGTCAACGAAGTGAACGCGCTCGAGCCGCAAATGCAGGCGATGACCGACAGCGAGTTGCAAGCGCAAACCGCCCAGTTTCGCGAGCGTTTGGAAGGCGGCGCGAGCCTAGAGGACATCCTGCCCGAAGCATTCGCCACCGTGCGTGAGGCCTCGGTCCGCATATTCGGCATGCGCCACTTCGACGTTCAGCTGATCGGCGGCATCGTGCTCCATCGCGGCGAAATCGCGGAGATGCGCACAGGTGAGGGTAAAACGCTGATGGCGACGCTCGCCGTCTATCTCAACGCGATTGAGGGCAAGGGCGTCCACGTCGTTACCGTCAACGATTACCTCGCTGCGCGCGACGCCGCGGACATGGGCCGCCTCTACAACTGGCTGGGGCTTTCGGTCGGCACGATCCTGCCCAATCAGGACGAGTATTCGAAACGCGACGCCTATCAGGCCGATATTACCTACGGCACCAACAACGAATACGGCTTTGACTATCTGCGCGACAATATGAAGCACGAGCGCGACCAGATGGTGCAGCGCCCGTTTAGCTTTGCGATTGTCGATGAAGTGGACTCGATCCTGATCGACGAAGCGCGAACGCCGCTGATCATCTCCGGGCCGACCGAGGACAAGTCCGAACTCTACCACGCGCTTGATGAGGTCGCGAAAGAGATCCCTGAGGATTGGTACGAGAAGGACGAGAAGACCAAGAACATCCAGCTTACCGAAGATGGGCTGGAAGAGGTCGAACAGCTGCTGATTTCCAAAGGCTTGCTAGAGACCGACAATCTTTATGACGTCGAAAACACGCAGGTCGTCCACCATCTCGATCAGGCGCTGCGCGCGGTGCACATGTTCCGCCGCGACGATCACTACATCGTCAAGGACGATAAGGTCGTGATCATTGACGAGTTCACCGGGCGCATGATGGATGGGCGGCGCTGGTCCAACGGTCTGCACCAGGCGGTGGAAGCCAAGGAAGGCGTCAAGATCGAGCCGGAAAACCAGACGATGGCCTCGATCACCTTCCAGAACTATTTCCGCATGTATCCCAAGCTGTCAGGCATGACCGGCACCGCCGCGACCGAAGCGGCGGAATTCTGGGATATCTACAAGGTCAACGTCGTTGAAATCCCAACCAACCTACCGGTTGCGCGGGTCGATGAGGAAGACGAGTTCTACAAGAACACGATGGACAAGTTCCAGGCGATCGCGAAGACGATCAAGGAGCACAACGAAAAGGGCCAGCCGATCCTCGTCGGCACGGTCTCCATCGAAAAATCCGAATTGCTGTCGAACTTCCTCGATAAGGAAGGCGTGAAGCACGAAGTCCTCAACGCGCGCCAACACGAGCGCGAGGCGCACATCGTGGCGCAGGCGGGCCGGTTCGGCGCTGTGACCATCGCGACCAACATGGCGGGCCGCGGGACTGATATTCAGCTGGGCGGGAACCTGGATTTCCGCCTAGGCGATGAATTGGGCGACATGGATGATGGCCCCGCCAAGGATGAAGCCACCGCCAAGATCAAAGAAGAAGTGGCCGCCGAAAAGGCTAAAGTGATCGAAGCGGGCGGTCTGTTTGTGCTCGGCACCGAACGCCATGAAAGCCGCCGGATTGATAACCAGCTGCGCGGCCGTTCGGGCCGTCAAGGCGATCCCGGTCTCTCACGGTTCTATCTGTGCCTCGAAGACGATCTCCTTCGCATCTTTGGCCCGGACACTCTGTTCGCCAAGATGATGAATTCCAACCTCGAAGATGGCGAAGCTATCGGATCCAAGTGGTTGTCAAAAGCCATTGAAACCGCGCAGAAAAAGGTCGAGGGCCGCAACTACGAAACGCGTAAGCAGGTTGTCCAATACGACGACGTGATGAACGACCAGCGCAAGGTCATCTACGAACAGCGCGCCGAGATTATGGACTCCGAGACGGTGGACGATGTGGTGGTCGATATGCGCCACGACACGATCAATTCGATTGTCGCAGACGCCTGCCCTCCGGGTTCGTACCCGGAACAATGGAAGATCGACGAGCTCAAAGAGAAGATCGAAGACGTGTTCGGCCTCACTCCCCCAATCGACGATTGGCTCGAAGAAGATCAGGTTGAACCGGAAATTATCGAAGAGCGGCTGCGCACGCAGACCGACACGATGATGGAAGAAAAAATCGCCAAGAACGACGCGGCGATCTGGCGTCTGGTGGAGAAAGATGCGCTGCTGCGCCAGCTCGATTTCCACTGGAAAGAGCACTTGGCCACGCTCGACGCTTTGCGTCAGGTGATCTGGATGCGCGGTATCGCGCAGAAACAGCCGATCAACGAATACAAGCAAGAAGCGTTTGGACTGTTCGAAACCATGCTCGACACTTTGCGCGAAGAGGTGACCAAGATCCTCTTCAAGTCGGAACTGCGGATCGCGCAGCCCGAGCCCGAACCGCTCCCGGAACTGCCCGATTTTCTCACCAGCCACATCGATCCGCTGACGGGTCTCGACAATTCGAACGATGGCGATGGGTCGGAAAACCGCCCGGACCTGATCGGTTCGCTGGCGCCCTCGACCCGCGCCGAAGCGGGGACGGGCGGGGCGATCACTGAAAATCCGTACGCCAATCTTGGGATCAGTCGGAACGCGCCGTGCCCCTGCGGTTCGGGCAAGAAATACAAGCATTGCCACGGAGCGGTCGGCATTCCGCCGGTGGCCGCGCCGGTCTGAAAACCCAGGAGGCCAATGCAGGGCGGGCGCGATAGGTCGTGATTGGGGCGGTCCCGATTGCGCTGGCGCTCGCCTTTTTGCTGACGGCGCTGCTGTACGCCAGCGTTGGCTTTGGTGGCGGATCGACCTACGCCGCGCTGCTCGCATGGTACGGGCTCGATTATCGCCTGCTGCCTTTGGTTGCGCTGGCGTGCAACATCGTGGTGGTGACCGGGGGTACAATCCGCTTCGCAAGAGCGGGCGTGACCCCTTGGCGCGGGGCGTTGACGCTGACCGCGCTGGCGGCACCCGCCGCGCTGATGGGAGGGCTAACCCCGATTGAGGAGGCAAGCTTTCTAACCCTTTTGGGTCTCAGCCTGATTCTCACCGGGGCCGCCATGTTTTTGCCCATCAGCGAAGCGCAAGCCGAAGAGCCCACGCGTCTCGCCAAACTGGCGCCCTTTCTGGCCGCTCCCATCGGCTATCTCGCCGGGTTGGTTGGTATTGGCGGAGGGATATTTCTCGCGCCCCTGCTTCATCTCGCCCGCTGGAACAACGCGCGCGCCATTGCGGCGACGGCGAGTGTCTTCATTCTCGTCAATTCCAGCTTCGGTTTGGCGGGTCAGTTGCTCAAGCAAGGCCCAGCGGCCCTAGGCGGGGCTGTCGGAGCGGCCTTGCCGTTGCTGATTGCTGTCGCCGTGGGCGGGCAGATCGGAAGCCTGATGGCGGTGCGTATTCTGCCGATGAAATGGGTGCGCTGGCTCACGGCGACGCTGGTCGGTATAGTGGGCGCGCGTCTGCTGATTGGCGTTTAGCCAAAGCTACTCGACGAACGTCCGCGATTGCGCATTGACGCAGGCGCCTAGCGTGGCAAAACGCGCGGCCATGACACACCAATCCAAAACCGCTCGCTCCTTCCCTTCCATCTTGGCCACGGCTTCTGGCTTTGCGCTAGCAACCTCGGTTGCCGCTGCCGCGCACGCGGAAACCCGCGCCGACGCGAACGCCGCGCAATCTGAAGCTGGCCAAGCGACTGAGGAGGCAAACTATTTCGCCTCGCCCAGCTCGCTTCCGTTCCAGGCGCCCGATTTCACCAAGATCAGCGACGCCGATTACAAGCCCGCTTTTGAGCAGGCGATGGCCATCCAAAAGCAGGAAGTGCAGGCGATCGTGCGTCAGCGTTCGGTGCCCACATTCGACAACACCATCGTCGCGCTCGAAAAGTCGGGTCGCATGCTCAGCCGTGTCGCGCGCGTCTTTGGCCAGCTGACCAGCGCAAACACCAACGACACGCTCGACGCCATCAGCCGCGAAATGAGCCCGAAACTCTCCGCGCACAGTTCTTCCATCATTCTGGACCCGATGCTCTTTTCCCGCGTGAAGTCGGTTTACGACAACCGCGAACAGTTCGATCTTGATCCCGAAAGCGCCAAGCTGCTGGAGAAGACCTACGAAGATATGGTCAAAGCAGGCGCGGAGCTTTCCGAAGAGCAGCGCGAGCGGGTCAAGGAAATCAACACCGAGCTTTCCGCGCTGACGACCGAGTTCGGCCAGACCGTGCGCAGCGGCACCAACGATCAACCGCTCGTGGTCGATACCGCCGAGGAACTCGCGGGCCTTTCGGACAAGCAGATCGAAGCCGCCGCCGCGCTTGCCACCAAAATTGGGATGGAGGGCAAATACGCGATCGCGCTGCAGAACACGACGCAACAGCCGCTTCTGCCCAACCTCGAAAACCGCGAGGTGCGCGAAAAGTTCTTCAAGCTTTCCTATCAGCGCACCGACGGCACCAACGCCGAGTTTGATACGCGCATGCTCGTCGCCAAAATCGCCGCTCTGCGCGCGGAGAAAGCGGCTATGTTCGGCAAGCCCGATTGGGCGAGCTACATCATGCAAGGCAACATGGCCGACACGCCCAAGCTGGCGCTCGACTTTATGGAGCAGATGGTGCCCGCCTTGGCCGAAACGCAGCAGCGCGAAGGGGCTCTTCTGAACGAAGCCATCGCCAAGAACGGCGGCGACTTCACGGTTAAGCCGTGGGATTGGTACCGCTACGCCAACAAAGTCCGCCAGGAGAACTTCAGCTACAGCGAAGAGGAAGTGCGCGAGTATCTCGTGCTCGAGAACGTGCTGGAAGATGGCGTCTTCTACATGGCCAACAAGATGTATGGCCTCACATTCGAACGTCGCGACGACATCCCGACCTATCACCCCGATGTGTGGGTCTACACGATCTTTGACGCAGACGGATCGGAGCTCGCTCTGTTCTATTTCGATCCGTTTCAGCGTCCGTCCAAGCGAGGCGGGGCGTGGATGAGCAGCTATGTGCCGCAAAACTATCTGAACAGCGAAAAGCCGGTGATCCTCAATACGCTCAACGTGCCGAAAGCGCCCGAGGGCGAACCCCAGCTGATGAGCTGGGATTGGGTGCAGACCACCTTTCACGAATTTGGTCACGGCTTGCACGGCATGTTCGCTGAGCAGCAGTATCCCAGCCTTTCGGGCACTGCGACGCCGCGCGACTTTGTGGAGTACCCCGCGCAGGTGCACGAAATGTGGCGCGAACAGCCCGAAGTGCTGACGAATTACGCCAAGCACTACAAGACCGGCGAGACCATGCCGATGGAGTTACTCGATAAGATCCTCGCCGCCTCCAAATTCAACCAAGGCTACGACTTTGGTGAAGTGATGGAAGCCGCGCTGCTCGATATGAAGTGGCACTCGCTGTCCGCTGAGGAAGCCGCGGCGATTGATACGCCGGAGAAGGTCACCGAGTTCGAAACCAAAGCGCTTTCCGAGCTTGGGCTTGAGGTCGAGTTTGTGCCGCCGCGCTATCGCAGCACCTATTTTAACCACATCTTCTCCAGCCCGACGGGGTATTCTTCCGGCTATTACAGCTATTTGTGGACGCAGATGCTCGATCACGACAGCCGCGACTACATTCTGGCGAATGGTGGCCTGACACGCGAAAACGGCCAACGCCTGCGCGAAAAGGTGCTGAGCCGGGGCGGAACGATGGAATACGATTTGGTCTACCGCAATTACGCCGAACGCGACCCGGACGTGAAATACATGCTCGCCTCGCTCGGTCTGTTGCGAAGCGCAGAGGATACAGGCGCCTCGTCCGCAGAGTAAGCACGAAAAGCAGGCGAGGCGAAACGCGCCTCGCTCGCTTCTCGTTTGGCTCCTTATGCAAGGGGCAAAAGGGCTCAAGGCATGACACAGACCGCTATCGCGTCGCTTCAGATCGGTTCCGATCCGGCTGGAAAATCCGCCACGCTTGATAATGTGATGGCGTATGAAGGCGAGATACGCGGCGCTGGTCTCGATCTTCTGGTCATGCCCGAAGCGTTGCTGGGCGGCTACCCCAAGGGCGAGACATTCGGAACGCAACTTGGGTTTCGCTTGCCTGAGGGCCGTGAGGCGTTCGCGAGCTACTACAACAACGCGGTGGCGCTGGATGGCGCGGAAATCGAAGCTTTGGCTGGCTTGGCGCGCCGCACGAACGCGACGCTGGTACTGGGAGTGATCGAGCGGGGCGGCAACTCGCTCTATTGCACTGCGGTGTTCATCACGCCGGACGAAGGTCTGGTCGCCAAACACCGCAAACTGATGCCCACAGGCAGCGAGCGATTGGTGTGGGGGCTGGGCGATGGTTCGACCATGCCGGTAGTGGATACTCCATTTGGGCGGCTGGGCGCGGCGATTTGCTGGGAAAATCACATGCCGCTGTTCCGCACGGCAATGTATGCGAAAGGCGTTGATTTCTGGTGCGCGCCCACTGTGGATCACCGCGATGTGTGGCGCAGTTCCATGCGTCACATCGCTCATGAAGGGCGCTGTTTCCTCGCCAGCGCGTGCCAATATGTCCCAAGCCCCAGCACGCTGGGCGTCACCGTGGATGGTTGGGACAATGATCGCGAGCTGATCGCCGGCGGAAGCCTGATCGCGGGGCCCTTGGGCGACGTTCTGGCGGGACCGCTCGAGGGCGGTGAGGGCCTCATCACTGCTGAGGTCGATACGGATGAATTGGCGAAGGCGCGGTACGATTTCGATGTCGTCGGCCATTATTCGCGGCCCGATATCTTCAATTTGCGCGTGGATGAAACGCCTAGGCCTGGCGTCAGCTTCGCGGTCCGTGACGATCAGGATTAGCCCAGACGCGATTGCATCGTGGTGCTTTAGGCCTGTTGATATCGCGCTCCTGGCGGTCTCGACAGGCAGCCTCAATACCCAATAGGACTTGTCCCTGCGCCTTAGGCCTAAAGGCACCGTTAGGGGGATTCTACAGATGCGTATTGAGCGATTTATCGCCGCTTTACGGTTGACCGTGTTGGCGTTTTTCGCAGCCGGTTCGATCTCCCTATCGGCGGCCGCGATCGCGCCCGGTGCAGGATCCGATGGCACGAGCGAAGCGAGCGAAAGCGCGGCTGAGCCCGTTGCGGAGGATGTGGTTGGAGAGTCACCCCTCAACCCGTTGAACGACCCCTCAATCGGTCTGGCCGCGCTCAAGGCGCGTCTGATCCCCTTGACCAACAGCGATTTGGAAGAGCTGAGCGCCAATTGGCAGCAATTGGCGCGCGAGGCGGCGGAGGACCTTGTCGACGCGCAAGTTGCTATCGATGAGAGCGCGGATGGCAATGACGAAGCGGCGCGCGAGGCCTACGCGGTGGCGTACGAAGAGCTTGGTTCGCGGTTAGAGAAGTTTTCCGCTGTCTTGGATGGATGGGAAGAGAAGGCGGGCGATCCCGATCAGATCGCGCAATATCGCGCCTATCGCGACGCGATTGTTGCTGAATTCCTCAAGGCTTCGGACACCGAAACGCTTATCCGCGAGGCAACGGACTGGGTGAAGGCGCCCGATGGCGGCCAAGCCTTGCTGTACGATCTGGCGGTAATCCTGGCGTCCTTGATTGCCTTATGGGTGGTGGCCCGCGTGATCCGGGCGCAGGTGCGCGGTTGGCTGTCTCGCAGCGATAGGTTGTCCGGTATCCTGATCAGTTTCCTCGCTACCCTCACATATTGGCTGGTCCTGATTGTGGGCTTGGCGATCACCATGGCTATGCTTGGGGTCGATGTAACGCCCATCTTCGCGCTGATTGGCGGCGCCTCGTTCATCCTTGCGTTCGCGTTTCAAGACACGCTCGGTAATTTCGCCAGCGGTTTGATGATCATGTTCAACCAACCTTTTGACGAAGGCGACGTCGTGGAGCTTGATGGTGTGGTCGGCAAAGTCGAGGCGCTCACAATCGTCGCGACGACGATCAAAACGGCCGATAACAAGGTGATCGTGCTGCCCAATCGCGCCGTGTGGGGCAACCTGATCCAGAACATGACGGCGACGACTACGCGCCGGGTCGATCTGGTGTTTGGCATCTCCTACGAAGATTCCATGGAGGATGCGATGGCGATCATGCGCAAGGTTACGCAGGCGCATCCCTCTGTGTTGGAAGAGCCTGACATCACGATCCGCGTGCACGAGTTGGCGGATAGCTCGGTCAATTTTATCTGCCGCCCATGGGTCAAAACCGAAGACTACTGGAACGTTTACTGGGATCTGACACAGCAAGTGAAAACGGCGTTTGACGAAGCGGGCATTTCCATTCCCTATCCGCAATCCGACGTGCATCTGCGCGCGGTGCCACAAGAGATTTCGAACGCCAGTTAAGCGCCGCGAGCCCCGCCCGGAGCGGAAAATCAAACCGAATCCAGTGTTAATGCCGCCTACTGGCGGACCGTTCGGTGTGCCGAATAGAGACAGCGGCGATTCTTCCCCCTTTCGCTGTCGCGGGGCCATTGGTAAACAAACTGTTAACTAATCTAGTGATTCGCTTGGTTTTGCATCTTTAATAGGGCTTGGGGGCTTTAATGAAAAAGACGATTTTGGCAGCGTTGGCTGCGGGTATGGCTATGGTGAGTGCACCGGCAAGCGCGGTGACCACCGTTGACGGCACGGCCTCAGGAAGCACGGCGGGCGGGCCTTTGGCGCCGGTTCTTTTCGAAGAGCTTAACCCGGTGACAGGTCAGAACGTTGGCGTTGATCCGTTCGATCTTCCCTCGCTCTTTTTCCTTCGTGAGCGCACCAACGTCACGGTCGGCTCCTTGTCGAGCCTTGTGAACCTCAGCGCCGACACGGTGGTCGACAGCTTCTACATCCTGTTTGATCCAGCGAGCACAAACCCGGCGACAACGCTCTTTGGGGAAGTCGTATTTGGTGAGGAAATCCTCGCGATCATTACCGACACAGACGATCTCGAAGACACCGACAGCGCTTTTGGCCTGAACACGGTGAACTACGGCACCAGCGATTTCCGCGGACTCGAAGGCAACGACGACGCGTCGTTCGTTGGCAATGAACTCACGGTTGAATTCGTGGCGACTTCACCCGGCGACTTCATCCGCGTTTTGACTGTTGCAGCTCCTGTGCCTGAGCCTTCGACGTGGCTCATGCTGCTCTTGGGCTTCGGCCTTGTTGGCGGCGCGCTTCGCGCTCAGCGTGAAAAGTTGGGCGTTCAGGCGAAGTTCGCAATCTAACCACACAGACCGCTCCTTCGTTGGAGTGGTAACTTCGAAACAAAAAAGCCCCGCGCCCGGTCTGACGGTCGTGGGGCTTTTTGGTATTTTTGCCAGATCTAGTGTTTGGCCGTTGAACTGGGGAGCGCCCTTCGCAGTGGCTGAACCTCGGCATATGTCAGCGAGCGCCAGATCCATTCCAACGGGCCAAACCGATACCTCGTGAGCCAGAGGGGCGCTGACACGAGGAAAAAGCTCGAAACGGCTACGACAACGAGCATCAATTGACCAAGTGTGAGCTGGCCGAATAGCCCGAGGCCAAGGCTCGAAAACAAAAGCAAGCCGATGACCGATTGCAAAATGTATATGGTAAAGGCTGTC
>JBCCKJ010000010.1:0-20794 GCA_039027455.1 Pseudomonadota bacterium
ACGTTACGACAAGGTCACGCGTGAAAACGAGACGCAACTAGGCGACGCGCAGCGCGAGGCGGTCGGTCTCGAAGGCATCGCGAATGATATGTTTGACGGGTTGGTGCAGGCGGGTCTGTCGCCGCGCGACGAAGCGATGGCCGATCACGCTATGATGGTCGCTCGCGAGATCATCGATGCGACCGAGGCGGCGATCGCCGAGGGTCAGCTCTCGCGCGCGGATGTATTCGACCAGAACTACCAGCCGATTCCCAATTCCGCGCCCGAGCGTTTCGCCAATCGCATTACCGACTTTGCGGAGCTGGTTTGGAAGCCGATCATCAACCGTTCCACTGACGCGCACGAGGAATGTGTGGCGACCGTGTGCGCGGACACCAACGGCTTTATGCCCACGCATATCGAGAAATTCACTCGGCAACCAACCGGCGATCTGGAGCATGACACCCGCTTTTGCCGCAATGGTCGCATCCTAATGGATGAAGCTGACAAAGCCGCCTTGGCCAGCGACGCCCCGTATCGTCTGTCGGTGTTTCGACAACCGGTTGATGGGCAAGGCTATACGGTGGTGAGAAGCGCCTACGTTCCGCTGCGCATCAACGGCGAGCGCTGGGGCGATCTGAAGTTCGCTTATACGCTGGACGGTGGGCAGATTTAGTCCAGCTTCTCGGTCGCGCGCGGCTTCCCAATCATTGTGAGCACCAAGCCCGCAAGCGGAGAGGCAACTAGCGAGCCAACCAGCAGAAGATAGGCACCGCCCAAGCGCTCATCACGAGCAGGATCAGGCCCGGATTCCAAGTTCAGACCAAAGGACATCCAGGCCATGCCAAACGTGAAGGCCCATCCCGCTGCCAGCAAAGCCTGAGCTTTAGGGTGGCGACGCCAATAAGCCAAAGCTCCCAAAACAAGGAGGGCGGACGCGACGAAGTCAACGAGCCAAAACGGCCAAAACTGCCAATTACCCCAATTCGCGCGGATTTCGAGCGCAGCAAGCACGGTCCCTAACAGAAGCGCCCAGATGGCTGAGATTCTCAGCGCCATAGGCGCGTCTTAACTCGGATTGCGGCGCGCCATAAAGGCGAGGCGTTCGAACAGCATCACGTCCTGCTCGTTCTTGAGCAGAGCGCCGTGGAGCGGCGGGATGGCGCTGTTGGGGTTGGCGTCCTGAAGAACCTCGAGCGGCATATCTTCGTGCAGGAGCAGTTTCAGCCAATCGAGCAGCTCGCTGGTGCTCGGCTTCTTCTTGAGGCCAGGCACTTCGCGCAGCTCGTAAAAGATATCCATGGCCTTCTTCACGAGAGTTTTCTGAATGTCGGGGAAGTGCACATCGATGATCGACTGCATCGTCTCGCGGTCCGGGAACTTGATGTAGTGGAAGAAGCAGCGACGCAGAAACGCGTCGGGCAGCTCTTTTTCGTTGTTCGAGGTGATGACGACAATCGGGCGTTCTTTTGCTTCGATACGCTCCTGCGTTTCGTAGACGTCAAAGCTCATGCGATCGAGCTCTTGCAGAAGGTCGTTCGGAAATTCGATGTCGGCTTTGTCGATCTCGTCGATCAGGAGAACGGGTAGTTCGGGGGATGTGAAAGCCTCCCACAATTTGCCCTTCTTGATGTAGTTCGAGATGTCGTGGACGCGCTCATCGCCCAGCTGGCCATCGCGCAAACGCGCCACCGCGTCGTATTCGTAAAGTCCTTGCTGCGCCTTGGTGCTGGATTTGATGTTCCACTCGATCAGCGGCGCACCGATGGCCTTGGAGATCTCATGCGCGAGCACGGTCTTACCGGTGCCCGGCTCCCCTTTCACCAGAAGCGGACGGCGAAGGGTCACAGCGGCGTTCACAGCAACCTTGAGATCCTCAGTCGCCACATAATCGCTGGTGCCTTCAAAACGCGTCTGATCTGTCATGGGTTTTCCTCTAAAACTGATTTCGCAACGCGATAGGGGCGCTATGGGCAGCGCGCAAGAGGGCGCTGGCATCAGCCCAGGTCTACCCCGTCGCGGCGAGGGCGAAGAGCGTGTTGAGGCCTAGGAAAAGCACGGTCGCCGCCTTCCAAGCGGTGCCGGCCGTTTTCATTCCGCGCTCCCACGTCCACGCGCCAATCGCACCGGCGGCCAACGCAGCCGCACCAACGACAAACCACGGGCCAAGCCGGCTCAGAAGGATGATGATCGCGAAAACTATGGCCAGATGGAGAAGAAACGCCCCGGTGAACCAGACGATGGGGATAGGGCGATAGGAAGTGTCGGGCACTTCCCAATCGGGGACCGAGGCGTCGGGGCGGGAAAGACGCCGGTCGCCCGCCATTATGTCCTCCTCGCCGGGGTCGGGAAAACGCGGTCCTTCCTCACGCATCAATCATATCGCGGTCCATTTCGCCCGCGCGGTTCTGAATGAAGTTGAAGCGATGCTCTGGGTTGCGGCCCATAAGCTGGTCGACCAGTTCCTTAACGCTGGCGCGTTCCTGAAATTCCGCCGGTAGCGTGATGCGGATGAGGCTGCGCGTGTCCGGGTTCATGGTCGTTTCGCGCAATTGGCTCGGGTTCATTTCCCCGAGGCCTTTGAATCGGGCCACTTCGACCTTCTTGCCTTTGAAAACCGTTTCTTCCAGCTCGGCGCGGTGCGCGTCGTCGTTGGCGTAGCGGCTCTCTTTGCCCGCGGTCAGGCGGTAGAGCGGCGGTTTGGCGAGGAAGAGATGTCCCTTGCGCACGACGTCCGGCATTTCCTGGAAGAAGAACGTCATCAAAAGCGTGGCGATATGCGCGCCATCGACGTCAGCGTCGGTCATGATGATGATGCGATCATAACGCAGGTTTTCGGCGTCGCAGTCTTTGCGGGTGCCGCAGCCGAGCGCCAAGCCCAAATCGGCGATCTCGCTGTTGGCGCGGATTTTGTCGGCGGTGGCGCTCGCGACGTTGAGGATTTTCCCCCGGATTGGGAGGATAGCCTGCGTTTTGCGGTCGCGCGCTTGTTTCGCGCTGCCCCCGGCGCTGTCGCCTTCGACGATGAAAAGCTCGGTTTCGCGGTCGCCTTCGCCCGAACAATCGGTAAGCTTTCCGGGCAAGCGCAGCTTCTTGGCGTTGGTGGCGGTCTTGCGCTTGATCTCGCGCTCTTGCTTGCGCTTGAGCCGCTCTTCCATGCGCTCCATCACTTCGCCCAGCAATGCCTTGCCGCGCTCCATATCGTCGGTCAGGAAATGGTCGAAATGATCGCGCACCGCCGTCTCGACCAGGCGCGAAGCTTCGGGTGAGGTCAGGCGGTCTTTGGTCTGCGATTGGAATTGCGGATCGCGGATGAACACGCTGAGCATGATTTCACAGCCGGTCATCACGTCGTCAGCGGTGACGTCTTTGGCTTTCTTGACGCCGGTGAGTTCTCCAAACGCGCGCAGTCCCTTGGTCAAAGCCGCGCGCACGCCCTGTTCGTGGGTGCCGCCATCGGGGGTGGGGACGGTGTTACAGTACCAGCTGGTCGAGCCATCGGAATACAGCGGCCAAGCGATCGCCCATTCGACCCGGCCTTGGCTCACGCCCGCCTCATCATCGGGGAAGCTTTGGTTCCCGGTGAAGGGCTGGGCGGTCACGCATTCGCGCGCGCCGATCTGCTCTTTCAGATGATCGGCGAGGCCGCCCGGGAATTTGAACACCGCTTCGGCGGGCACGTCTTCGCTGGCCAGGCTGTCGGCGCATTTCCACCGGATCTCGACCCCGGCGAAGAGATAGGCTTTCGAGCGCGCGAGTTTGAACAGACGAGTGGGTTTGAAATTGCGCTCGCCAAAGATTTCGGTGTCGGGGGTGAAAGTGACGGTGGTGCCGCGTCGATTGGGCGCCGCGCCCACAATCTGGATGGGCCCAAGTGTTTGACCCTTGGAAAACTCTTGCGCGTATAACTGCTTGTCGCGCGCCACTTCGACGCGGGTGTTGGAAGACAGCGCGTTGACCACGCTCACTCCGACGCCGTGCAAGCCGCCGCTGGTCGCGTAGGCTTTGCCCGAGAACTTGCCTCCCGAGTGCAGCGTGGAGAGGATCACCTCAAGCGTCGATTTGCCCGGATATTTCGGGTGCTCATCCACTGGGATGCCGCGCCCGTTGTCCGAAACGCTCAGCCGATTGCCTTCTTCCAGCCGCACTTCGATCCGGGTCGCGTGGCCTGCGACCGCTTCGTCCATCGAGTTGTCGAGAACTTCCGCCGCCAGATGGTGCAACGCCCGGTCGTCCGTGCCGCCGATATACATGCCAGGCCGACGGCGGACGGGCTCAAGCCCTTCCAGCACCTCGATCGAAGAGCTGTCGTAATTGCCGCTGGAGGTCGGGGTGTTCTCAAAAAGATCGTCTGACATGCCCACGAATATAGGCTTGCCCGCTCGGGGCTCACAAGATGTCGACCGGTCGTTTTGGGCGGTTATTCCCCGAAGCTGCTCGGAGCGGGATCAACAGCCGTGATTGCACCGCCATTGACCTGACGCACTTCAAGCGCGCGTTCGGCAACCCCATCGCGGCCAAAGCGAAACGCGCCGTCCACTCCGAGGAAGCCGCCTTCGTCAAAAAGACGCGTGACGGGAAAGGTATCACCAACCTGCCAATCTTGCGCGATGCGAAGAGTCAGCAGAACGGAATCATAGCCGAGCGTCGCGATCCGATAGGGTTTAGAACCGAAGCGCGTTTCGTAGCTGTCCGAAAACCGCTTGAAACGACGGTTGGAGACGGCGGAGAAGACCGAGCCGTTCATCGAAGTCGAACGCGTTAAGCCGGCTTCGCCGCTCCACAACTCGGTGCCAAGGATGCGTGTGCCTTCCGCTCCATCGCGCTTAAGTTCGCCCGCAGCCTGCATCGCCAAACGCGCGCCATCCGCCACCAGCACGGTGTCGTAGCCACCCGCGGTCCGAAGACGCTGCGCAGCGCTGATAATGGACGTGTTGCCCCGTGCGTAGCTTTCGCGAGCGACAAGGTTGCCGCCATACGCCGCGAGAGCGTTTTGAAGCGCGTCGAATGAGCGCTTGCCATAATCGCCTTCGGGCACAAGCGAAGCAAAGGAATTCGAGCCGCGCGCACGCGCCCATTGCACGGTGCGGTCCACCGACTGCTCAGGCACGTACCCCATCAGAAAAACATCCGAGCCCGCCACATCCGTGTCGTTCGAGAAAGCGATCGCGGGAACGGAAGCCGGTCGCGCTTGCGCTCTTACAGCCGGCACATTCGCCGCGAGCAGAGGGCCCAGAATTAGCTTGTTGCCATCGACGATCGCTTGGCGCGCGGCTTCGCCCGCGTCAGAGCCGGTGTCGTAGGTGGTGATGCGAAGATTGTCCGCATTTGTATCCAGCAGTGCCATGGTCGTCGCGTTGGCGAGCGCCTGCCCGACAGCCGACGTTGATCCCGACATCGGGACGAGTAAGGCCACTCGGTGGCGCGCGGCATCGGTGGGCAGGGCGGTCGGCGTCGGGCCGGGGGCGCTGGGCCCAACCGGGCCTGTTGAGGCGGTGTCGGTCTTCGGGATGATCTGGCACCCCGCCAGAACGGCGGCGGAACCCGCGAGCACAAACGCCCGCCGCGATATCGCGCTTTTCGCACCCCAACTAATTGCCCCCAAAACGCGCTTCATTCTTGCCGACCCCTTCTGGCTGCTTCAAACGGGCTGTTGTGAGCACATCGTCTGAATCCAACCTGTCTGAACTCCTTGACCCGGGCCTCTACATTGTCGCAACGCCCATTGGCAATCTTGGCGATATGACGTTTCGGGCTGTCGATACGCTGAAACAATCCGCCGTAATTGCGTGCGAAGATACGCGCGTGACGGGCCGCCTTCTCGCGCATTTCGGGATTTCGACCCGCATGGTGCGCTACGACGATCATGCGTCCGATGCGACCCGCACCAAACTGATCGAACAGGCGCGATCGGAGCCGGTGGCTTTGGTTAGCGACGCGGGAACGCCGCTTATTTCAGATCCCGGTTTTCGAATGGTGCGCGAAGCGCGTGAGATGGGCGTGGCAATCACAACCATTCCGGGCGCCTGTGCGGCGATAGCGGGTCTTACCCTTTCCGGTCTGCCGAACGACCGCTTCCTCTTCGCCGGTTTTTTGCCGGTTAAGGACAAGGCCCGGCGTGATGTTTTGGAAGGACTGCAAGACGTTCGCGCCACCTTGGTGTTCTACGAAACGGGACCAAGGCTTGTTCGCAGCCTCGAAGCGCTCGCCGACCTTTGGTCTGAACGCTCGGTTTCGGTCGCGCGCGAGCTTACAAAACTGCATGAGGAATGCCGCACAGACGAGGCGGCCAATCTCGCGGCGCACTACACTGAGCATCCGCCTAAGGGTGAGATCGTTCTGCTCGTATCTCCTCCCGATGAAACCGCGACGCAGCACGACGAGGAGGCTTTGCTTCGCGAGGCTCTTGTTGATCTTCCTCCCGGAAAGGCCGCCGCAAAGGTCGCCAAGGTGACCGGGCTTGATCGCAACGAACTTTACGCCCGCGCCATGGAGATCAAATCCGCATGAGTGAGAAGCGTGTCATCGCTGATCGCAAGGGGCGCGAAGGGGAAGAAGAAGCCGCGCGTTGGCTTACTGAGCAGGGTTGGGAAATCTTGGCGCAGAGGGTGAAGACCAAGCTCGGCGAGATCGATCTCATCGCGCGCAAAGAAGGGCTTGTTGCGTTCGTAGAAGTTAAATGGCGACGCAAAGCGAGCGATTTGGCAACGGCGATCGACGAACATCGTCTCGCCCGTGTGGCGGCGGCGATTGAGATGGTGGCGTATGAATACGCGCAACACGGCGAAGACATCCGGGTTGATGTGATCCTGCTTGCGCCCGGCGCTGTCCCTCGCCACATCGCCAACGCCTGGATGCCATAGGAACACGACAATGCCGCTTAAAATCGCCGTCCAAATGGACCCAATCGAAAGCGTCAATATTAAAGGGGACAGCTCGTTCGCCTTGATGCTCGCGGCGCAAGAGCGCGGGCATCAAGTGTTTGAGTACCACGTCGAGAGCCTGACGCTCGACGCCGATGATCGGCTCTACGCGCAGGGCTATCCGGTGAAGGTGCGCAAGGTTCAGGGCGATCACTTTGAGAAAGGCGAGGCGGTTCGCCTTGATTTGGGCAAGGATATCGACGTTGTCCTGATGCGGCAGGATCCCCCCTTTCACATGGGCTATATCACCGCGACCCACCTACTGGAGCGGATCAGCAAAGAGACTTTGGTGGTCAACGATCCGGTCAGCGTGCGCAACGCGCCGGAAAAGGTGATGGTGCTCGATTATCGCCGCTTTATGCCGCCTACACTGGTGACGCGCTCGGTCGATGAAGTGCGCCGCTTTATGGCCGATCACGGCGCGGTGGTGGTCAAACCGATCCATGGCAATGGTGGCAAGGCAATCTTCCGCGTGCCCGCCGATGGCGACAATCTCACCGCGCTGTTCGAGGTGTTCAACCAGACTTGGCCCGAACCGCACATGGTCCAACCCTTCCTCCCCGAAGTGGCCGAGGGTGATAAGCGCATTGTCCTGATAGACGGCGAGGTCGCGGGTGCGATCAACCGCATTCCGGGAGAGGGGGAGTTTCGAAGCAACCTAGCCATGGGCGGCAGCGCCGAGCCAACCGGCCTGACAGAGCGCGAACAGGAAATCTGCGCCGCGATGGGCCCGGACTTGAAGCGGCTTGGCCTGACGTTCGTCGGTATCGACGTGATCGGCGGCAAATGGCTCACCGAGATCAACGTGACTTCGCCCACGGGGATCGTGGCGATTTCCGAGTTTGATGGGACGGATCTGGCCGGAATGATTTGGGACGCGATTGAGGGGCAGTTGGATAGCTAAGCGATGGATATCGAAGGCCTTAGCATCGACGAGCTAAAAGCTCTTCCAGCCGAAGATTTAGATGCTTTGGTTGCGTTTGGCAGGCCAATAACCTTTCGTATGGGCTCGGCCACTATCCTTGTCGAATTCAATGTGGACAGGGAGAACTTAGTGGTAAACCTCGCGCACATTGACGAAGGCGGAGAAGGAGTGTTGGTTTTACTCTGGAAGCTTATCGAAGGAATTGCCAGAGAGCGGGGCCATCGATCCATACGATGGAATGTGCATGCGCTAACCTGCGCCAATCCCAATCCTCGGTTGCAGCGTTTTCTCAAGAGTCGAGGATTTTTCGAAACGGCGAGCGAAAGGCATGGACGGGTCTTATCACTGGATCAGTCCCTCGCAGGGAATTTTGAAAATTAGGCATAGTTACCCCTTCCGAGCCCGAGGATGCGCCGCGCGGTAATCTTCCAACATCTGGGCCGCATCGACCTTTGTGTAGATTTGCGTCGAGCCCAGCGAGGCGTGGCCCAGCAATTCCTGTAACGACCGCAAATCCGCTCCCGCTCCGAGCAAATGCGTTGCAAAAGAGTGCCGTAAGGCGTGTGGCGTGGCGGTGTCGGGCAGGCCAAGCGCCTTCCTTGCGTTCGCCATGGCCTTTTGCACCATGCCTGGCGACAACGCTCCGCCTTTCACACCGCGAAACAGTGGGTCGTCGCGCTCCAGCGGCCATGGGCATCCTGCCACATATTCCGCGATAGCCTTTCGCGTGATCTCCAGAATAGGAACCACACGCTGCTTCCCGCCTTTGCCGGTGACGGAGAGTGTTTCGCCCAGAGGAAGGTCCCGGGCGGTGAGTGAAAGCGCCTCGGCAATGCGCAGGCCGGAGCCATACATGAGCAGCAGCACCGCGCGGTCGCGCGCGCCTACCCAATCGTCCGCGGCGAGCCCGTCAACCAGATCGGCGATGTTGACCGCTTCGTCGGGAGTCACGGGGCGGGGCAGGCCTTTCTTTAAGCGCGGGCCGCGCAGACGAGGGGCGGCGGGGTCGGGATCGCCCGCTTGTTCGCGCGCAAAGGCGACAAAGGCTTTTAGGGAGGAGAGTTCGCGCGCGGCGCTGGCGTTGCCCAGTCCTTCGGCGCGCCGGGAGGCCAGGAAGCGCCGCAGATCGTGCGCTTCGATCCTTGCGGCGTCGGACCAGTCACTCAAGTCTCGCCAATGAATGAGGCGCTGAGCGGCGGCGGTGTAGGCGCGGACGGTGTGCGGGCTGCGGCGCTTCGAATGAGTGAGGTGTTCGCGCCATGTCTCAAGGAGCTCAGCGCCGGTCATGCCCGCTCCGGCTCCCCGTCCACCAAGGCGTCGGCGACGATCTCTCCCAAGAGCGCGTCCAGCAGGGGCGCTCCTTGCTCGGTCACACCAACGCGCTCGCCTCGACGCCACACAAGGCCGAGGTCGCGATAGCGATCAAATCGCCCCTCGTTGATCAGTGAACCTTGCGAGAGGCCAAAGCGCGTCGACAGAATGGCCAAATCGATGCCTTCGGCCAGACGTAGCCCCATAAGCAGAGCCTCGGACGCTTGCTCCGCACGATCCAAATGCCGCGCCTCCTGTATGCCATGGCCGTGTTCGGACGCGGCCTTCAGGTAGTTCTCAGGCTTCTTGTGCCGCGTGGTGGCGATCCCGCCACGGCGGCCATGCGCGCCGGGGCCGATCCCGCAATAGTCTTCGTACCGCCAATAGGTCAGATTGTGCCGGCTCTCTTGGCCAAGTCGGGCGTGGTTGCTCGTTTCGTACGCCGGGAGACCGGCGTTCCGGGTCATCTCTTGAGTTAAACTAAAGAGTTCAGCCGCTGCATCGTCATCAAGCGGTTCGAAAACCCGACGACGGACATCAGTCTCAAACCGGGTGCTGGGTTCGATAGTAAGCTGATAAAGCGAAAGATGCGACGTGCCGAAAGCCAGCGTGCGATCAAGCTGCTTGCCCCATTCATCGGGCGTTTGACCGGGCAGGGCGTAGATCAGATCAAAGCTAACCCGCCCAAAATGCGATTGAGCTGTCTCCAACGCGCGCAAGGCTTCGTCCGCGCCATGGAGACGTCCCAGCCATTGCAGCGTTTCATCTTCGAGGGATTGCACGCCGAGCGAGACTCGATTGACGCCAGCGGAGGCAAGGTTGGCAAAGTTCGCCGCTTCGACGGAAGAAGGGTTGGCTTCCAGCGTTACCTCGACCGAAGGCGCAAAGCCCCAAAGGCTTCCCGCTTCATCCAGCAATTCGCTAACCAGCGAAGGCGCCATCAAGGAGGGCGTGCCGCCTCCGAAGAAGATCGAATGGAGTACTTCTCCACCCGCCGCCGCGTGTTCGGCTCTCATATCGGCTACCAAAGCGTCACGCCACACGCCGACATCCACACTGGCGCGGACATGCGAATTGAAGTCGCAATAAGGGCACTTTTTCGCGCAGAACGGCCAGTGAATGTAGAGGGCGCGCGCCATGCGTGCGTATGTATGCGCTCGTTTTGCGCCCGGCAACGCTCGGGGGTGTTTCGCTCCCCGTTTCTCACCTCGTCCGCTTTTCAGCGCCGCTCGGGCGCGAGCGGTGCTTAAAGCGCGGCAAGAGGCTTTGACCACGATCGGTTAAGTCTGTTTCGTGACCCGACTTTAAACGTATTGGGGTGATGTCACAGGGATGGAAAAAGGCCGTAAACCACCCGCTATGTCGAGCGCGCTAAGCCTGTCTTTGGCGTTGATCCTTTCCGCGTGCGGAGGGGAGGGGTCAAACACTTCAAGCAGCGCGGCCACGATCGCGACTTCGCCTAGTCCTTCGCCTTCGCCAAGTCCTTTGCCATCGCCTTCACCCACGCCGTCACCATCGCCAACGCCTCCACCTTCGGGCCAGAGCCCGGCTAGCGAACAGGATGAAATGCTGGCGGTCATGTTGAGCACTCACAACGAAGCGCGCGAAGAGGTCGGTGCGCCGCCTCTGGTGCTCGACAATGACTTATCCGCCCAGGCGCTGGAATACGCGCAGGAGCTGGCGGACACAGGGCGTTTCGAGCACAGCCAGCCAAACGATCGGGTGGGCCAAGGCGAGAACCTGTGGGCGGGCACGGCCTCCGCGTTCCGATATGAAGAGATGTCCGGCGCGTGGATCGATGAAAAAGAATTCTACGTCCACATGCGGTTCCCCTATGTCAGCAACACAGGCCACTGGCAGGATGTGGGCCACTACACGCAGATCATCTGGAGCGACACGACCCGGCTCGGCTGCGGTCTCGCAACCGGGAATGACCGCGATTATCTGGTCTGTCGCTACGCGCAGCCCGGCAACATCACCGGACAATACGCTTATTGAGGGCTATGAGCCGAACTGGTCTGCAACCAGTTTGGCAAAGGCGTCGGCGCGGTGGCTGATAGCGTGTTTTTCGTCCGGGTCGATCTCGGCGAAGGTTTCATCGCCTTCGCGGCTAGCGGGGACAAAAACCGGATCGTAGCCAAATCCCAGTTCGCCGCGCGGGGGCCATGTGAGCGATCCGGGGCACAGTCCTTCATAGGTCGCGCTTTCCCCATCGGGCCAAGCAATGGCCAGAACGCAATGGAATGCACCGCTGCGATCGGTGTCGGCGCCAAGCTGTCGTAACATGCCCTCAACCTTGCCCATGGCCATGTACCAATCGCGTCCCGGTTCCCCTTCGAACCACTGACGCTCGGCCCAATCAGCGGTGTAGACGCCGGGCCGCCCGTCAAGCGCGGCAACGCTGAGGCCGCTATCATCCGCCAGAGCGGGCAATTGCGAAGCCTCAGCCGCCGCGCGCGCCTTAATCAGGGCGTTTTCCACAAAGGTCGTCCCGGTCTCAGCCGGCTCGGGCAGGCCAAGGGAACCGGCTGACAGGCATTTCAATCCGTAAGGATCAAGCAGCGCCGCGATTTCCTTAAGCTTGCCTGCGTTGTGTGTCGCGATGACAAGCGAGCCGCCGGATAGCTTTCGGCTCATTTGGTGGCTTGGAGCTGCGCCGCGAAGATTTGGCTACAGCCAATGTTAGCCAATCGCAGGAGGCGCAGGAGGCCTTCTTCATCGTAGGTTGCGCCTTCGGCGGTCGCCTGGACCTCGGCGATCTGCCCGCCGTCAATCAGAACAAAATTCGCATCCGCGTCCGCCGAGCTGTCCTCGATATAGTCCAGATCGAGAACGGGCGTGCCCTCGAAAATCCCGCATGAGATAGCGGCCACTTGTCCGGTGATGGGGTCCTCTTTAATGTCGCCCGCTTCCATCAGGCTGTTGACCGCAAGGCGCAGGGCGACCCACGCGCCCGAGATCGACGCGGTGCGCGTGCCGCCATCGGCCTGGATCACGTCGCAGTCCAAAGTGATTTGGCGCTCACCGAGCTTTTTGAAATCGACGACGGCGCGCAAAGAACGGCCAATAAGGCGTTGTATTTCTTGAGTGCGACCGGATTGCTTACCCTTTGCCGCTTCGCGGCTTCCCCGAGTGTGCGTGGCGCGCGGCAGCATGGAATATTCACCAGTGACCCAGCCTTCGCCTTTCCCGCGAAGCCACGGTGGGAGGCGTTCCTCGACGCTGGCGGTGCACAGCACCCGCGTGTCACCGAAACTGATGAGGCAAGAGCCTTCGGCGTGCTTGGTAAAGCCTGTTTCGATGGTGATGGCGCGCATTTCATCGGGTGCGCGGTTTGATGGACGCATGTGCTCAAATCCTGTTGGCTGCGATTCGTATCTGTGGACGCACGTTTGACCGTGAAAGGATACGCCTGCAAGGCTTGGCGAATGCAGCGGGCGCGCTAATGTAAGGGCATGGTATCGCCTCCCATCTCTGAATTGACCGATCGCGCCAGAGACATCTTTCAACGCGTCGTGGAAGGGTACATCGAAAGCGGGCAACCGGTCGGGTCGAAGACGTTGGCCTCTGATGGAACGATCAACTTGTCGCCAGCCTCGATCCGGTCGGTGTTGGCCGATCTGGAAGGCCTCGGGCTTCTGGCGGCGCCGCACACCAGCGCTGGCCGCATGCCGACCGATGCGGGCTTGCGCATCTTTGTTGATGGCATGATGCGCGTGGCCGAACCGACCCGCGAAGAGCGTGAACGGATTGAGGTCGGATTGTCTGAAACCGGCGCAGTCGAACAAGCTTTGACCAAGGCGAGTTCACTTCTTTCCGATTTGTCTGGTGCGGCCGGGATGGTGATGGTTCCGACGCGCGAACAACGTCTTTCGCAGTTCAGCCTCGTGAACTTGGGGCAGGGACGCGCGCTGGCCGTTTTGGTGGGCGAGGATGGAGGCGTCGAGAACCGGGTTATGGACCTCGGAGTAGCGGTCTCATCAAGCGCGTTGGAACAAGCGAGCAATTACATTTCTGCCCGTCTCTCCGGCCAGACCCTTCCCGAAGCGGTTCAGGCGATGCGCGCCGAAATCTCAGAGGAAAAATCCCAACTTGATGAGGCCAGCCGAGATTTGGTCGAAAGGGGGCTCGCCGTGTGGAGCGAGGACGCTGAGGAACGCCCCGTCTTGATTGTGCGCGGCGCGTCCAACCTTTTGGATGAAACGGCGTTGGACGATATCGACCGCGTGCGCTCCTTGCTTGACGATCTGGAGAACAAACAATCAGTCGCCGCGCTTCTTGAAAGCGCGCGCGCGGCGGATTCGACCCGCATTTTTATCGGCAGCGAAAACCATCTGTTCGGGCTTTCCGGATCATCCGTCATTGCCTCGCCCTATCGCGACAGGGAAGGGCGCGTTGTGGGTGTTCTTGGCGTGATTGGTCCGACGCGGTTGAATTACGCGCGCGTGGTCCCCATGGTGGATTTAACGGCGCGATCGCTTGCAAAATTGATAGCGTGATCGCCGACAGACTTTTCCAAAACTGGACATAAAGAATGAGCGATAAAGACAAGCCGCAAGACGATGCGGTGGCCGAAGAGTTGAAGGGTGTGCCCGAGCATATGCTCGATTTGGGCGAGGAAGCGAAAGAACTGGCCGATGACGACGCGGGCTCGGTTGCTGACGCTTTGGAAAGCTTGAAGAACGATCTGGCCGAGGCCGAACAAGCAACCTTGTACGCCAAGGCCGAAACGCAAAATCTGCGCCGCCGTATGGAAAAGGACATCACTGACGCGCGCAACTACGCGGCGACGGGTTTTGCTCGCGATGTGCTGAGCGTGTGGGACAATCTTTCGCGCGCGGTCGAAGCCATCCCTGACAGCCTTCGCGAAGACGAAAAGATGAAGGGGCTCGTTGTTGGTATCGAAGCGACCCAGCGCGAACTTGAGAAGGTGTTCAAGCAACACGGCATTGAGCGGGTGGCCGCCATGGGCATGCCACTAGACCCGAACCAACATCAGGCGATGATCGAAATCCCCAGCGCTGATCAGGAGCCGGGCACGGTTGTGCAGGAAATGCAGTCGGGCTGGATGATCAAGGACCGTCTGCTGCGCCCTGCGATGGTAGGCGTGGCGAAGAAGCCGGAGTAAGGCCTAAAGCGTCAAGAACATCTGGAGGTTGCAGCGCGAATACGGCGTCGGGTGCTCTTCGTCCTTTGAAAGGGGCTTGAAGCCCTTGCGAGCGTAGAGCCGGGTGGCTGCGCCGAGTTTGTCATTGGTTTCGAGCCAGATCGCCTCGGCGCCCCGTTCGCGAGCGATGGCAATCAGATAGTCGAGCACCGCCGAACCCACGCCTTTGCCTTGCGCTGCCGGGTCGGTCGCCATCTTGACGAGCTCAAGCCATTTTGAAGGGGTGTCGGGCACCTTGAGCGCGCCCGTGCCCACAACTTCTCCCTCCAATTCGGCTATGGCGATATGGCCGCCAGGGTCGAGGATCTCGGCTTCGGGCGCGCTCAGCACCCGATTGTCTTCCGACTCCATCCCGAAGAATTCTTGTATCCAGCGCCGATTGAGCCGTGCGAAGTGTTCGGCGTCACCCGTTTGATAGGGTCGAATTCGGAGATCTTGATCAGCCAAGAGTAGCTCCTTCAAATCGTACGAGCATTTCGTAAGCCGACGCGTCCGAAACTCCAACCACCCGGACCCCATGGCGCAGCAGAAAGGCGTGCTGAACAATCATCGCTTGTTGTTCAATACCATAGGCGGTCAAAGGCTGTCCCGGTTTCAGAGTGTACGTGTAGCGGCAGAAGGGGTGCCGGCGCAGGATCAGATACCAGTCGCCACGGGTTTGTGTCTGCCAAACGTGCGTGAGCTCGTGGATCAGGAAGCTTTGCCGAAAGAGTTTTTCACGCGAAAAATCGTCGCAGTAGGCGCTGCCGTGGGGGTGGAAGTGGATGTGCCCGCGCGGCGCCATAGTGACTTTGAGAGGTTGGAACGGAAACCACTTGCGGCGGCGAAGCCGCACGCGGTTGTAGTCGATCGCGTCTCCAAACACAGTCCGGGCCAAGTCGATCTCGCCCGATGTGAGAGGCCGCTCTCCTCCGATAGGGCAGAGGTGAGGCTGGGCCTTTGTTGAGTCCGCTATAGCGTTCAGCGTTCGTCCCCGGCGGCCCTTACTGGCGCGCTGAAAATGTGCGTTTTGCCGCCCGAAATTTTCAGGGTCACCTCTACGGTGTCCCCCGTCGCAATACCCTCATCAAGCTGCATCACCATGAGGTGATAGCCTCCTGGTTCAAACGTTTGAGGCACGCCGCCGCGCAGCGCTACGGGGCCGACTTCCCCCATAGTCATTTTTCCGCCAATCTCGGCTGTCGCGTGCACCATTGTGTTCGCTGCGCCTGATACCTCAGCACCCGTGATCGAGATGCCGCGTTCGCCGTTGAAAACAGCGTCAAAATAGAGGGCGGCCGGATTGCCCGACACGGGCGCAAGCACAAGCCGCGCGTTGCTTATTTCAAGGTCGGGATAAACGCCCTCAACCTCAACGGGTTCAGGTGCGGGGGCCTCTTGCGCGCACGCCCCAAGCGCCAAGGCGAAAGCGGCAGCCATGGCAGCACCGAGGTGCGCCCGATTAGCGAATGTCATTCTCCGATCCCTATCTTTGTTTGTCTCGTCACGAGATTGTCTAAAAAGTAGGGGTTGGGGTGTCTTGTGCCAAGAGAAAGCGCACCTATATCCGCGTCATATTCGAGCCGCCAAGCCGCTTTGCCCAAAGGCTACGCCATCGGGGAAGCGCGAAGGCGCGGTGTCCAACATAGAGCCCGAAAGACGGGCAAATTAGTGATGGGGTAGTAATGGGTAAAGTAATCGGTATCGACCTTGGCACCACGAACTCGTGTGTGGCCGTCATGGATGGGGGCAAACCCAAGGTTATCGAAAACGCCGAAGGCGCGCGCACGACGCCTTCGATCGTCGCTTTCACCAAGGACGGTGAGCGACTGATTGGTCAGCCGGCGAAGCGCCAGGCGGTCACCAATCCGGACAACACTCTTTTCGCGATCAAGCGCCTGATCGGCCGCCGGTTTGATGATCCGACGACGAAGAAGGACATGGATATTGTCCCTTACAACATCGTGAAGGGCAAGAACGGAGACGCTTGGGTCAACGCTGGGGATTCTGACTACAGCCCATCGCAAATCAGTGCGTTCATCCTACAAAAGATGAAGGAAACCGCTGAGAGCTTTCTTGGTGAAACCGTCACGCAAGCGGTTGTGACCGTTCCTGCCTACTTCAACGACGCGCAGCGCCAAGCGACGAAAGACGCGGGCGAGATCGCTGGCCTTGAAGTCCTGCGCATCATCAACGAGCCGACCGCAGCTGCTCTCGCTTATGGCATGGACAAGGAAGACGGTAAGACCATCGCCGTCTACGATCTTGGCGGCGGCACGTTCGACGTCTCGATCCTTGAGATCGGCGACGGCGTATTCGAAGTGAAGTCGACCAACGGCGACACCTTCCTTGGCGGTGAAGACTTTGACAACGCGATCGTTGAGCATCTCGCTGAAGCCTTCCAGAAGAAGGAAAACATGGACCTGAAGGCCGACAAGCTCGCGCTTCAGCGTCTCAAGGAAGCGGCGGAAAAGGCCAAAATCGAACTTTCAAGCTCGGCCACGACCGAAGTGAACCTTCCGTTCATTACCGCGCGCATGGAAGGCGGCGCGTCGACCCCGCTGCACCTCGTGGAAACGATCACCCGCGCCGATCTTGAAAAGCTTGTCGGTGGCCTGATTGATCGCACGCTTGCGCCCTGCAAGAAGGCGCTCGATGACGCTGGCATCAGCAAAGACGAAATCGACGAAGTGATCCTGGTCGGCGGTATGACCCGCATGCCCAAGGTCCGCGAAGTTGTTGAGAAGTTCTTCGAAGCCAAGCCGCACACAGGCGTGAACCCGGACGAAGTTGTCGCCATGGGCGCGGCGATCCAGGCCGGTGTTCTTCAGGGCGATGTCAAAGACGTTCTTCTCCTTGACGTGACCCCGCTTTCGCTGGGCATCGAAACGCTCGGCGGTGTCTTCACCCGTATGATCGATCGCAACACGACGATCCCGACGAAGAAGACGCAGACTTACTCGACCGCTGAAGACAACCAGAACGCGGTGACAATTAAGGTCTTCCAGGGTGAGCGCGAAATGGCGGCTGACAACAAGCTGCTGGGCAATTTCGACCTCGTTGGCATTCCGCCCGCTCCGCGTGGTGTGCCGCAGATCGAAGTGACCTTTGACATCGACGCCAACGGCATTGTCTCTGTGTCCGCGAAGGATAAGGGCACCGGCAAAGAGCAGACGATCAAAATCCAGGCGTCGGGCGGTCTCTCGGATTCCGACATCGATCAGATGGTTCAGGACGCCGAGAAATTCGCTGAAGAAGACAAGAAGCGCCGCGAAAGCGCCGAAGCGCGCAACCAGGCCGACAGCCTTGTCCACGCGACTGAAAAACAGCTCGAAGAGCATGGTGAGAAGATCGACGCAGACACCAAGTCTGCGGTCGAAAGCGCGCTCGCCGACGCCAAGACGGCCCTTGAAGGTGACGATGCCGATGACATCAACGCCAAGGCTCAGGCTCTGACCGAAGCGGCCATGAAGATGGGCCAGCAGATTTACGAACAAGAGCAGGCCGCTGGTCCCGACGCTGGTGAGGCTTCGGGCGAGGAAGCTCCGGCGGACGACGATGTTGTCGACGCTGAGTTCTCGGAAGTCGACGAAGACAAAAAGGGCTGAGGTCCTGATGCAAGAGACACTCACCACTGACGTCGCACGGCGTCGGTGGTGAGCCTCTGTTGGACATAGACCTATGGCGGCCACCCAATCCTATTACGAAACGCTTGGCGTATCGCGCGACGTGGAAGGCTCGGCGCTCAAAAGCGCGTACCGTAAGCTCGCGATGAAGTATCATCCGGACCGCAATCCGGGCGACGCCGAGGCGGAAGCCAAGTTCAAAGCCTGCGCCGAAGCGTATGAGGTTCTGAAAGACCCTCAAAAACGCGCCGCGTACGATCGATACGGCCATGAAGCCTTCACCCAAGGCATGAATGGCGGCGGTCCGGGTGGCTTTGGCGGCGGGCCGCAAGGTGATTTTGGCGACATCGGCGATATCTTTGAAACGATTTTCGGCAGCGCCTTTGGTGGCGGTGCAAGGGGCGGAGCGCGCCAGCAAAACCGCCGCGGCGCAGACCTACGCTACGACATGGAAATCACGCTCGACGAGGCGTTCCACGGCAAAAGCACGCAGATCGAGATTGAAGTCAGCACCACCTGCGAGACGTGCGATGGCACCGGAGCGACCCCGGGCACGGGCGAGCGCACCTGCACGACGTGTCACGGTCGAGGCTCCATTCGCGCGAAGCAAGGTCTCTTCGTGGTCGAACGGCCTTGCCCGACCTGCAACGGGCGCGGTGTGGTGCTCGAAGACCCCTGCAAGGCGTGCCAAGGGGAGGGGCGTGTGGATCGCGTCCAGACGCTCGAAGTCGAAATCCCGCCCGGCGTCGACACGGGCACCCGCATTCGTTTGGCCGGGAAAGGCGAAGCCGGAGCGCGCGGCGCACCTCCGGGCGACCTCTACATATTCATCCATGTGAAGCGTCACGCGTTGTTTGAGCGCGAAGGCACCACTCTTGCTACACGTGTGCCGATCACCTTCACGACGGCGGCTTTAGGCGGATCGGTGGATATTCCCGATCTCGATGGATCGACCAACACCGTCGACATTCCAGTCGGTATTCAATCGGGTAAGCAATTGCGCGTGCGCGGGGCGGGCATGCCCGTTCTCCAAGGGCGCGGGCGAGGCGATCTGGTCGTCGAAATCATGGTCGAAACTCCGACCAAGCTCAGCCGTAAGCAGAAAGAAATCCTCGAGGAATTCCGCGAAACCGAAACGGGCGAAGAGTGTCCGGAAAGCCGGAGTTTCTTCTCCAAGCTGAAAGACGCGTTTGGCGCCTGACTTCGGCGTCAAGCGAGCTTTTCTTCGATCTCGTTTCGCAGGTGACCGAGCAGGTCTGAAGCGCACCTTCCGGCTTCGGCCTCTTCGGCTATGATCGCCAAGAAAACGTTGCGCTTGGCTTTGCGCACAAGGCCTTCGCTCACTCCGCCGTCCACCGTGGAAGACACGATGTCCACCATGCGCTCGGCGCCGTGCAGGCGGCCCCAGAGATAGTCGTTCTCTCGATAGGCGCGGCTGAAAAACGCACCAAAATTGTAAAACTCGATCCCGCGCAGGGTCGCGCGCGTTCCCCCGTCTCGGATGGATCGCGCGTCATCGGGCGAAATGCGATCGACGCGCGCGGGATTAAACTCATCCAGGTGATCGCGCTGGAGAAGCGGCAGGGTGGCGATGTCGTAAAAGGCGAAGCCAAGATAGGTCAGCAGCATGCGCTGGCGTAGATTTTTGGGCATCTCTTCGAGCGCGGCGGCGAGCATCTCTTCCGCCTTTGTATCCGTCTCCGGCAAAAGCCGCGTTTCAGAAAGATAGTCGAGCACCGCGCCCGGGTCTTTGAGCACTTTGGTCGCCAGATCGCGAAAGGTCTTGCTACTCGACGGTTCGTAGTCTGCCTGTCGGTACAGAGCCATGATCTCGAAGATACGTTCGCGGGCCGTATCAAGATCAGTGTCGGGAATTTCGGGGTCGACTTCCCATTCACGCGACGCTTTGCGCACCAACAATTGCATCCGGCGGATTCGAAACGAAACGTCGTGCGCTCGAAAGAACGCGATGGCCTCGGGGCTGGCTCCGCCTTTCTCGGCGGCCAAACGGTCTAGGCCTTGCGTGTTCAGATGCTCGCGAAGGCGCTCGGCGATAAGGCTGCAGTCGGCCAATCCGAGTTCGGGCGCCGCCTCATGGGTGAGTTTCGCCAGTCTATCGATGATGCCCGCGTACTTCGTCTGGGCGTAGGCGTGGAAGGAAAAGCCCGCTTTCTCCGCCGCCGCCTGTTGGGCCTTTGCCCGCCAATTGGCGAGCCGTTTAGGCGTCGGTTGATCCATAAAGAACGTGTAGCCAAACAGCTTTTCCACCGCGCGATCGATCTCGGGCCGCAAGGCCAGAATGATGCGCCGCATGCGCTGCGCGTCGCGCGATTGCTGCTCAATGCGTTCCAGATCGTCCCGAATGGGCTGTTCGCGCGGGATCGTGGACAGCGATCCAAATATGGCACCGAAAAAGCCTATCGGCGCGCCTTCATCCTCGCCAAAGGCTCCGACGCGATCGGGCCGCGGATCAATGTAGACAAACCGGCGATCGACTTCGCGTTGCGCCTGCCTTCCCGCCAAAGCCGCCATGGCGCCTCCAAACGGCGCGTTGACGAGCACAGCCCCATCGATAAGCGAGACATTCTCCGCGCGTCCATCGCGCGCGTGGACGGGCATAATTCTTTGCAGGAAGTCGCCGCGGCCCTCCCAGTTATGCCCGTTTTCGTCCGCTAAGCGATCGATTTCGGCAAGGCGCAGCGGTGGGAACGCTCCGGGAAAGCTCGCGGTGGCGCGCGCGGCGAGAACAAGCTCGAGCGGATCCGCCAAAGCCTTTTGCCCATCGGCGCTAACGGGAATTCGAAATCCGATCGGCAGCCGGTGTTCGGTTTCCTGCACGATCTCCGGCGAGTTCAATCGCAGCAATTGGATGTGCCCACGAAAA
>JBCCKJ010000011.1:0-19576 GCA_039027455.1 Pseudomonadota bacterium
CGGACATAGGCCCTCGCTCGACAGGCGCTCTACGTGTCGCCGGTCGCGCTGCTCCAACACCTTTGCGACCAAAAGTCATTGAAAACCCCTCCTAAAGCGGAAAGTGCATTAGTTCGGTGAGGTTAATCATTGGCTTACGCCCATCGATTCTGTGCGAACCGGCGATCAACGCGTTTACTTCAGGCAAGGTCTCGCCCAATTTCCTCAAAGTGACCGCCCCCGCCTCCTTCGCTCCCCTGCCCCTTCCCGCGCTGCACGCCAGCCACGGGGGCAATTGGCTGCGCGCGGCGAATGCGGAAACGGGCGCGGTTTCCAAAGGCGAGGCGATCATGGCCGCTGCGGACACGCCCATCCTGCTGCTCAACGCGCCCTTGGTCGCCAATCGCTTGGGCTATCCGGACTTGTCGGGGCTGGATCTGCTCGAACTCTTCGCTTTCATCCACCCAGCCCGGTTTTGCGTGCCCACACCGCGCGGACTAGCCGAAGCTCTGGAGTTGGAGGAGCCGTCTGGCGACGAAGCGGTGCCCGAGTTTCTCCAACGCGCCGCCGGAGCGATGATCGCGGCCGTGGAAGAGCCCGACTGGTTTGAGCGCGCGGGCGCGTGGTCGAGCCTGCAAACGCTCGAGCGGCTGCGCTGGCCGTGGGCGCAAGTGCTCAAGCCTCATATCAAGCGACCCGAAAGAGCTGAGAAATGGCTCTTTTCCGCCCTGCCCGAATGGGAGGAAGCGGGCGAACGTGCGCCGCCACGCCAAGTGGAGCTGCTCCCCGCCGATATCCTCGCCCAACTCGATCATCTGACCGGCGAAAAGGCCGAGAAGCGCGAAGGCCAGCGCGACTACGCGCAGGACGCCGCGCGCATCTTCGCGCCGCGCAATCGGCGAGAGGTTCCGCATATCGCCCTGGCGCAAGCTGGAACCGGAATCGGAAAAACGCTGGGCTATCTGGCGCCCTCTTCGCTGTGGGCAGCTCAATCAGGCGGGACGGTGTGGGTGTCGACTTTCACCAAGAATCTACAGCGCCAATTGCGATCCGAAAGCCGCCGCGCATGGCCAGTCAAACGCCCTGATGGTACGCCGCCTGTGGTGGTGCGCAAGGGGCGCGAGAACTATCTGTGCTTGCTGAACCTCGAAGACGCGCTGCAAGGCGGCTTTCAAGGGCGACCAGCCATTCTGGCGCAATTGGTCGCGCGCTGGGCGGCCTTTACACGCGATGGCGATATGATCGGGGGCGATTTGCCCGGATGGCTGGGCACGCTGTTTCGCAAACGCGGGATCGCGGCGCTGACCGATCAACGCGGCGAGTGCATTTACGCCGGCTGCCCGCATTATCGGAAATGCTTCATCGAACGCGCGGGTAGAGACAGCGCGCAGGCCGACCTCGTCATCGCCAACCACGCGCTCGTCATGGTCAACGCCGCGCGGGGCCGCGATCACGCGCAGCGACCGACCCGCGTCATATTTGACGAAGGCCATCACGTGTTCGAAGCGGCGGATTCAACCTTCGCAGCGACCTTGTCGGGCCAGGAAGCGATTGAGTTGCGCCGCTGGATCATCGGACCGGAGCGCAAAAACCGCGGGCGACGCCGGGGGCTCTCAGCGCGGCTGGCCGATATTGCGAGCTACGATGATTTGGGCGGCGAGGCGATCGACGCCGCGTGCGAAGCCGGCTCTGCACTTCCCGGCGATGGCTGGTTGCAGCGTATCGCGGAAGGCGAGCCTTCCGGCCCCATCG
Source organism: Pseudomonadota bacterium (assembly GCA_039027455.1). GTDB lineage: Bacteria > Pseudomonadota > Alphaproteobacteria > Sphingomonadales > Sphingomonadaceae > Erythrobacter. Next base: position 1,732 of record JBCCKJ010000011.1, read on the forward strand.
AAACTCTGCTCTCACACGCTCGCCAGACCGTTTACGCGCGCGACGAAAGCGGGGGAGCGGAGGCAGGATACGGGATCGAGACCGAAGCGAGCGGTTTGCCCGGCGAGGTGATCGAAGCGGCGGGCGCGGCGGCCACGGCGCTGGCGGCCATCCGCGTGCCCCTAATCCAGTTGGGAGGACGCTTGGAAGCCATCATCGCCGAGCCACCCGATTGGCTCGATGGGCAAGGCCGCGCGCGGATTGAAGGCGCACGCCACTCGCTCAGTTGGCGAGTGGATTTGCTGACGGCGTGGGAATCGCTGCTAGAGCGATTGGGCGGCCCCGCCGATCCCGAATTCGTCGATTGGCTTGCGGTCGACCGCTCTGACGCGCGCGAGTTCGACGTGGCCATCCACCGGCGTTGGCTCGATCCGATGAAGCCATTCGCGCGCACAGTGCTGGAGCCTGCGCATGGTGTCATGTTGACCAGCGCGACTCTGACCGACCGCATTGAGGATGAAGGGCAAGCGTGGGAAAGCGCGATCCAGCGTTCGGGCGCGGACTATGTCGAAAGCGAACCGCTTTTGTCCTCCGCGCAAAGCCCGTTTGACTACGCCCAGCGCGCCGAAGTCTTGATCGTCACCGACATCAAGCGCGGCGATCTGCCTGGGCTCGCGGGCGCCTACGCGCGCCTGATCGAAGCGAGCCAAGGCGGCGTGCTGGGGCTGTTCACGGCGATCCGCCGCCTACGCGCGGTGCATGGCCGTATCGCGGATAGGCTCGCGCGCGAAGGGCTCCCGCTTTACGCCCAGCATGTTGATCCGATCGACACCGGCACACTCGTCGATATCTTCCGCGACGATCCGCGCGCCAGCCTGCTAGGCACCGATGCGCTGCGCGACGGCGTGGATGTGCCCGGTCGCTCGCTTCGCTGCGTGGCTTTGGAGGCGGTGCCGTGGCCGCGACCTGACATCCTGCACAAGGCGCGCCGCGCGGCGAATGGCGGCAACGCGTATGATGATCGGATCATCCGCGCGCGGTTGGCGCAGGCGTTTGGTCGCCTGATCCGGGGGCGCGAAGATGCAGGCCATTTCGTGGTGCTTTCCGCTGCCTTCCCCAGCCGCCTCCTCAGCGCGTTTCCGAAGGGCACGCAGGTGCGGCGCGTCACGCTGGACGAAGCGCTTTTCAGGATTGAAAACGGGCTGATCGGCGAAACGCCAGCGGAAATGGACCAAACCTCTGGAATCTTGGACGACGATATTCCAGATACGTTCGCATGATCGAGGAGTTTAACTATCTGGCCCGCGTGATCGCGCTTGGCGCAGGCCTTATGTTGCTCGCGCAAATCGTGTCCAACGACGCGCGCCAAAACCTGAAGCTCCCATTGATCGGGATGCTGGTCGGGGTGATTGCCTACCTCGTGAATTCCACCCCCTTAAAGGGAATTCAAGGACCGCTTGATCCTTGGATCAATCTGGTCTCGCTCTCCACGCCCTTTTTCGTCTGGCTGTTCGCGCGAAACCTGTTTGAACGCGAACCCACGCTTCGGATCACTTTGGTGGCTGTCGCCGTGCTCTTGTTCGGATGGATGATCGGGAGTTTTTTGCCTTGGACGTTTCCCGCCGGGTTTCTGATCGTCCATTTGGTCTCGCTCGCGCTGATTGTAGATTTGGTCCGCGTGGGTCTAGCCGGTCGCGACGATGACCTAATCGAGCAGCGTCGCCTTATACGCCTTTGGCTCCCACTCCTACTGGCGGCGCAGACGGCGAGTATTTTGATTTTCGAAGTCGCCGAGTTAATCTTCGACATGGGCCCGCGTTCCCCATCGGCGCAATTGATGAATTCGATGATCATCATTTTGCTGATGCTGTTTTCTGGCCTCGCTTTTTTGCGCACACAGCCAGAACTCTTTCTGGAAACCGAGGGCCCAGCCCCCGACGAAGACAGTGCGCCCAGACTGGACCTTTCGCCCAGCGAAGCGGTGCTGCATGAAAAGCTTCTCGCCGCGATGGACGAAGGGGCCTATCGCACAACCGGGCTGACCATCGCGGGGTTAGCCGAGCGGCTCGACACCCCAGAGCACCGCCTTCGCGCTTTGATCAATCAAAAGCTGGGATACCGCAATTTCTCCGCCTTCCTGAACCGCCACCGCATCGCCGAAGCGCGCGAAAAGCTGACCGAGAAAGAGAGCGTCGACCTTCCTGTGCTCACGATTGCGATGGATTTGGGCTACAATTCACTGGCTACCTTCAATCGCGCGTTTCGCTCTGAAACCGGAACAACTCCCAGCGATTACAGGCGTTTGGAGATGGTCGAGACCGCTGCGCAAAACTGAAAAAAGCCGATCAATTCCAAAAATGATGCGGTTTCTTCGCCAATGCGAGGAAATCTGCCTTACCCTGCGTCATCTCATCCTCGCACACCGGAAAAAGGATCGTGAAGATGACGGGCACAAACTTGGATTACATCGCGCAGATCGTGGCGGAACACTTCGTCAACGTCTTCTACTTTGACCTTGGGCGATACCTGATTGCCGCCGGGGCGGCGACAGTGATCGTGTTCGTCTTTCGCGGATGGGCGACAAACCGCCGCATTCAGACGCGCCGGGCCAACGCCAAAGACTATGCCCGCGAAGTGCTCTCTTCGATGCGCACCGTGTTCTTCTTTGGCGTGACCACGCTGGCAACCGTGGTTGGGGTAGAAACGGGCGTCATCCGTTTCGATGGTGGCGCGGCCTCTTGGGTCACGATCGGCTTGCATTTTGTCGCCATCGTGCTTGTCCACGATGCCTATTTCTATTGGGCGCACCGCGCGATGCACTCCAAAGCGCTGTTCCGCGCGACGCACCTGCACCACCACAAATCGCGCACGCCGACGCCGTGGACCGCTTACAGTTTCTCCGCATGGGAAGCCGTAATTGAAGCCGCGTTTATGCCGCTGTTCCTGCTCAGTGTGAGCTTATTGGGCTACGCCATGGCTGGTTTCGCTGTGTTCCTGTTCCTGTGGCACATGATCATCCGCAACGTCATGGCGCATACGGGTCACGAAATCTTTCCTGCCGGATGGGTCGACACGCCGTGGCTCGATTGGATCAGCACGACGACCCACCACGATCTGCACCATTCTTCGGGTCACAATTACGGCTTCTATTTCACGTGGTGGGATCGCTGGATGGGAACCGAGCACCCGCGTTACAAAGAAGAGTTCCGCAAGAACGCGAAACCCCTGCCCTGGCCTTCGAGCTGGACTGTCAAAGGCCGCCCGGCCGAGCAGATCTCGATTTTCGTCAGCCTGTTGCTCGCGGCAAGCGCGACGCTGGGCCTGTGGACCACGACGGGCGTCCTTGCGCTGGCTTAATCTCCTGACACCACTTTGCCGCCCCTCCTCAGGCGGCTTCGCGGCGGTCTCTGGCACAGGTCATCCCAAGGCCCGTGTCATGAGACTGCCGCATTACCCTTGAAGAACTTGTGCGGTTCATCACGGCGCGATCGCCGCTTGCCTGAAACCGCGTGCTGACTAGAGTGCGGCCGGGCGATCCACTGGAGAGAGAGACGCGCAATGAAGCGGCTGGGGCTGTTACGCCACGCCAAGTCGGAATGGGACGATGTGGTCGAACGCGATTTTGACCGCGGTCTCAACGCGCGCGGTCGGCGCGGCGCGGCGCTGATGGGCGAACACGTTCTGTCCGAAGACATCAACTGGGGATTGGCGGTAGCCAGCCCGGCTGTGCGCGTGCGCGAAACGCTGGAACACGCGCGTCTTGGCCTCGCACCCGTCTTTGAAGATCGGCTGTATTTGGCGAGCCCCGAGACCATAGTCGAGGTGCTAATCGCCGCGGGCCGAGAGGATGAGCCAGAGGCCATCCTTGTTATCGGCCACAATCCCGGGCTTCAGGAAACGCTCCTCAACCTTGTCGCCCCGGCCCGGGAGAACGCGCTGTTTAAGGAGGCCGCCTTCAAGTTTCCAACCGCGGCCTTCGCGGTGCTGGACTGCACGATAGACAGCTGGGCCGAACTAAAACCGCGGTGTGCCACGCTCGCTCATTTCTCGCGCCCGCGCGATCTCGACGCCGAACTGGGGCCCGCGCATTAAAGCAGGATTTGGCGTGGGCCTGGGCCTTTAGCTGCCAGTTTGTCGTCCGGATTGTAAATCGCGCAGCGTTCCAAGCTAAGACACCCGCACCCGATACACCCATCTAAGGCGTCCCGAGTGCGTTCAAGTTCCGCGATGCGTTCCTCAATGCGCGCGCGGATCGAACGGCTAATGCTGCGCCAATCGCGCGCCGTTGGGGTTCGGCCATGCGGAAGGCTCGCCATCATGGCGTCGATCTCTCCCAGCGAGAGCCCCAATTGCTGCGCGATCAGGATAAAACTGATCCGGCGGATATCAGACCTCAGGAAGCGGCGCTGATTGCCGCTGGTGCGCACGGGCTCAATCAGCCCCTTGCCTTCGTAAAACCGGACCGCAGAGACCGAGAGGCCCGTTCGGCGCGCTATCTCGCCTATCGGGATAAGGTCGTTGCGGTTGAGCGTTCGGGGCACAGAAGCCTCCTTCAATAATTCCTTGACCTCAACTTAGGTTGAGGTTGCACGATGGGCAAGAGCGGCGATTCGGACGAGCGGTCCAGATCGCCAAAACGAAGGTAAAGGAGGCCAGCATGCCCATCGGACATATCGAACACGCCAATCTCTCGGTCACGCAACCCGAACGCAGCGCGCAGCTCTTTAAGGATTTACTGGGCTGGCAGGAACGCTGGCGCGGGCAATCGCAATTTGGTGGTGAAACCATCCATGTCGGCGAACCGGAAAACGGAGGCGGCTATATCGCGCTGTACACCAATGAGAGTGTGAAAGGGGACTATTCCAAGGGTCAGCCGCTCAATCACGTGGGCTTGCAGGTTGATGATTTGGCCGCAGCCGAAGCAGTCGTCGCCGGCGCGGGCCTCGCCCCCTTTGGACACGACGACTACGATCCCGGTCGGCGTTTCTATTTCTTCGATTGGGACGGCATCGAATTTGAAGTCGTCAGCTATGCTGGGGCCGAGTCATGAATGAAATCGTGCTTCGTCGGCCGCTTTTCGCCCCGCGCTCTGGCGGTGGAAAAAGACCTCAAAAGAGGCTCGCTTGGTCCGGCAACTTGGCGGGCTTGGAAGTAGCAAGTCCCCCGATCCAGCTCTCATGGGTGGCGTCGATCGTGAGATCACCATTCCAAGCCACGCATAAGGCCTTGGCGTCTTCAGATGACCCGGAGACCCACCTTTCGTAGTCTTCCGGCGCGAGCAAAACGGGCATGCGAGAATGCACGTGTTCAGAAGCCGAGCCCGCGCTGTCGGTCATCACCATCGAGTAGCACAGGCCAAATTCGTCGCTTTCGCGCCATACGCCAGCGACCGCGAACAATTCGGCGTCGGGGAGCGACATCCATGTGCGGGTCTTTGCGCCCTTGGGCCCTTGCGCTTCGGCCCAGGCACTCACAGGGATCAGGCAGCGGCGTTCTTCAAACGATTGCCGCCAGAAAAAACTGTCGAGCTTATCGGTGCGTGCGTTGTTGACCGGCTTGGGTTTAAGAGGCTGGCCGTTCTTACCCTTCATCACGAGGGGAAAGCCCCAAGTCATCTGCCTGATCTCGCCACCCGCGGCAACGAGGCCGGGATAGCCGGGATAAACTTCTTCAGCGAAATTGGCGCCGCCCAAGCTGTCGACCATGTCAAACCATTTGGCGACTTCGTCCTTGTTCTTGGTCATGCGGTAGAGATTGCACATTAGAAGGTCGCGCCCGCGTAAGCGTTGCCGACGATAAAGCACGCCGCCGCCATCAAAGCGCCCGCCCAACGGTTTGACCGAAAACGATCAAGCGGATTGACCGGGTCTTTCGGATCGAGCGTTGCAACCTGCCACACGAGATGCAGCGCCACCGGCAGCAGAGCCAACAGCGCCACGGGGTCAGGCCGATACAACCAGATGCCAAGCGACCAAAGCGCAATGGTCGCAGCATAAAAGCCTGCAATCCCTGCGTGCACCCCCGCGCCCATGCGCAGGGCCGAACTGCGAATGCCGACGAGCGCGTCGTCCTCGCGGTCTTGCAGCGCGTAAATCGTGTCGTATCCGACGACCCAGGTGACGCAGCCCAGATACAGAGCGCCGACCGCGTCCCAATGCTGGTTACCAAAGACCGCCCAGCCCACCTCGCTCCAGCCGACCAGCAACCCCCAGTTGAACACCATGCCGAGCCACGCCTGCGGCCACCATGTGATCCGCTTCATGAAGGGATAGGCCGCGACGAGCGCTAGACTGGCTAGCGCCACAATTTGCGCCTCAAGCCGCAATTGTAGGAGCACGATCAACCCTACGAGGCAGAGCGAAACAAGCCACGCCCACGCGGCTTTCTTGCTAACCCGACCGCTCGCGACAGGCCGCGCCGCGGTGCGCGCCACTTTGCTGTCGAGATCAGCGTCAACGATATCGTTGTAAACACAACCCGCGCCGCGCATGGCGATGGCTCCAAGGAGGAGCCAGCCGAGCAGCCACGGCTGCACGCCCGCGCCCGAGAGCCAAACGCCAAAGACGCACGGCCAAAACAGAAGCCACCAGCCAATCGGCCGATCAAACCGGGCGAGCTGCGCCAGATCGCGCGGCAATTGTGGGAGGCGCTCAATCAGACCGCGATGTTCTGTGTCCGGGACAATCGTTTCACTCATGCGCGCCGCTCGCTTTAGACGCGCGCCAGCCCACTATCGCGGCGATGAACATCGTGAGATTTCCGGCGAAATCGATCATGCCATACCGCGTTAGCACCGGCACGACGTAGTGGAAGTGGTAGTTGAACCAGAAGAAGGGGAGCAGCAGAAAAGCAAAGGCGAGGAAGGCCCGCGCCTTCCACTCCACCACGAGAGCCATGAGCCCAAACAACACCGCCTGCGCGCCAAAGCACGCCATGATGAAGCGCGTGGTGAAGCTGTTTTCGCGGTAGCTTTCCGTAAAGCCTAGCTCAATCACGCCGCGAGGGCCGAACAGCGCCCAGCCGCCTAACCCCAAGAAAACGGCGGCAATGTAGGTCTGCGCGATCCGAGCGGTCATGGCCTTGCTCTTTAACGCCGCGCACGACTAGGGGAAAGCCATGGCTGACGATCCTCAACCGCGCATCCCCGCCTGGCCGCCCAAATCGGCCCCGCGCCTGTTTGTCTCCTCGAAACTCCAGAAAGGTGGCGAAGTGCGGATTGAGGGCAATCAGGCGCACTACCTTTCGCGTGTGATGCGCGCTGGGCCGGGCAGCGTTGTCATCCTATGCGACGACAAAACAGGCGAATGGGCGTGCGAAGTGCTGGAGGCAGCCAAGCGTCACGTTCGGCTTGGGGTAAAGCAACACCTTTCCCCACGCGAAAACGTGCCCGACCTTTGGCTCTGCCCAGCCTTGCTGAAGAAAGACCGCTTCGACTTGGTTTTGGAGAAGGCGACTGAACTGGGCGCAGCGCGCATTCAACCTGTGATCACACGGCGCTGTGTAGCGGATAAACTCAACCTTGAGCGCGCCACCACCATCACGATCGAGGCCGCCGAGCAATGCGCCCGCACCGCCCTGCCTGAGTTGCGAGAACCCGAAACGCTGAAGGCCTTGCTCGATCACTGGCCCGCTGGTCGGCGCCTCTTTTTCGCAGATGAAGAAGGCGGGGAGCCCGCTGAACGCGCTTTCAGTTCCCACACCGGCGCGGCAGGCCTACTGATCGGCCCCGAAGGCGGCTTTGACACCGCCGAACGCGAAGCCATCCGCGCGCACTCTGCGTCGGTGCCCATTTCGCTTGGCCCCCGCGTCTTGCGCGGCGAAACCGCCGCTATCGCCGCGATTTCGGTATGGATGGCTGTAAACGGCGATTGGAAGGAGTAAGTCAAAATGCCCGCTGCGATTTCGAAGGCGGAATTGCTCAACATCTATGACAAGGAATTCGATAAGCTCACAACGCTGATTGCTGATCTAGATGCGTCAGCGGCGCAATGGGCCACTGAGCAGGACGACATGCAGATAAAGGATATTATTGCGCACCGCGCCCACTGGATCGGATTGTTCTTTACGTGGGTGGAAGGCGGCGAAAGGGGTGAGGAGGTCCAGACACCCGCTCCCGGCTACAAGTGGAACCAGCTCAAGAGCTACAACGCCATGGTGCGCGAAACCTACGCAAACCTCGCTTGGGAAGACGTGCGAGCCAGCCTGCAAAAGCAAGCTAATTCCCTGCGCGCCTTCATCGAAGCCTCAGAGGAGACGCGACTGTACACCCCGCATCTGTATCCTTGGATGAACGATTGGACGCTAGGCCGATGGGCTGAGGCCTCTGGCCCAAGCGCTTTTCGCTCGGCTGCACGTTACATCCGCAAAGCGAAGCGCGAGAGGGCCTAACTCCCCTTCCTAGCCCAATCCAGCCGAACGGATCTCGACAAGCGAAGATTGGGAGCGCCATTAGTCTACCTTCTTGGCGGACAAGCGAATTTGGGCTTCCCTCGCCACTTAGGCTTGCCTAGGGCGACGAAAAAGAGGGGCTGATGAGCACACGTGAATCCTCCGGCGCGCCGGAACCGATCATCGAAGGTTTGGAAGACCTCGTCGCTCCCATGATCGCGGGCGAGAAGCCGAAATCGGATTGGCGGATCGGCACCGAGCACGAAAAGTTCGTCTACGCCCGCAACGATCGCCGCGCACCGTCCTACGATGAACCCGGCGGCATCCGCGATATTCTATTGAGCCTGCGGGAATTTGGCTGGGAACCGATCGAAGAAAACGGCAACGTTATCGCGATGAAGGGGCCGGACGGGACGGTAAGCCTTGAGCCCGCGGGGCAACTTGAACTTTCCGGCGCGGCGCTCGAAAATCTTCATGAAACCTGCGCCGAGACCGGGCGCCACTTGGCCCAGGTGAAGGAGATTGGCGATCGCTACGGCGTCAGTTTCCTTGGGCTTGGCATGTGGCCCGACAAAACTCGCGCTGAACTGCCGGTGATGCCCAAAGGCCGCTACAAGATCATGATGGACCACATGCCTCGGGTGGGCAATCTGGGTCTCGACATGATGCTGCGCACCTGCACCATTCAGGTTAACCTCGATTATTCGTCCGAAGCGGACATGGTGAAGAAATTCCGCGTCGGATTAGCGCTCCAACCCTTGGCGACCGCGTTGTTCGCAAATTCGCCCTTCACCGAAAACCAGCCCAACGGATACCTTTCGTATCGCAGCCACATTTGGTCCGACACCGATCCACACCGCACGGGCATGCTGCCCTTCGTGTTTGAGGACGGCTTTGGCTACGAGCGCTGGGCGCAATACATGCTCGACGTGCCCATGTATTTCGTGTTTCGCGACGGGAAATACATCGACGCGGCTGGGCTTTCGTTTCGCGAATTCATGGATGGCAAGCTGAGCGTTCTTCCCGGCGAACGCCCGACGGCGAGCGATTGGTGGGACCACCTCTCGACCGCTTTCCCCGAAGTGCGCCTCAAGAGCTTTCTGGAGATGCGCGGTGCGGATGGCGGGCCATGGAGCCGGATATGTGCGCTCCCTGCGCTCTGGGTGGGTCTCCTCTACGATCAGAGCGCACTCGACGCGGCTTGGGATCTAGTCAAAGATTGGACGATGGAAGAGCGCGAGCGCCTGCGCAACGACGCTCCCAAACTGGGACTGCAAGCTGCAGCACCGGGACGCGGGTCGCTTCAGGATCTCGGCAAAGAGGTTCTTGATATAGCGCGAGCCGGCCTTGCCGCACGTGGCCGACTAAATGGCAGCGGCGACAACGAAACGGGCTATCTCGAAACGCTCGATGAAATCGTCAAAACGGGCAAAGTGCCTGCGCAGCGGCTGCTGGACGCCTATGCAGGCGAGTGGGGCGAAGACGTAGGACACGTCTACAAATACTCATTTTAGCGGCGGGAGACACGCGATGCTGATGGTCATTGGAACGGCGAAACTGGGCGCAGGCGCCCTCGATCAAGGGCGCGAAGCGCTCGACGCAATGATCACCGCTTCGCGTCAAGAAGAAGGCTGTATCGATTACGCCTACGCCGTCGACGTGCTTGATCCATCACTCCTGCGGATCACGGAAAAGTGGGTCGATGAAGCGGCTCTCGTCGAGCACTTTCAGACGACGCATATGGCCGCCTTTCAAAAGGCGCTGGGCGAGCTCGACATCGCGATCCTCGATGTCAAAAAATTCCAAGCAGACGACGGCGCGCCGCTGACGTGACGTGCAGTTGCGATCGCTCGACCGCTATTTCCAGGCGTGGATCGTTCCGCCGTCATCCAAAACGTAGAGATACCCATCCGCCACAACCGGGGCGAGGCTGACCGCTTCTTTGATCTCAGAGTGCAGCTGGGCCGAACCCTCCCCGGTGCTTACGCGCCAAACTTCGCCTTCGGAACTGGCGATCCACAATTGTCCGCCGGCCAAGACGGGCCCGGTCCAGAATATCGGATCCTTCTTTTTCTTCTCGTTTCGGTATTGCTGGAGCTGCGTGATCCACCGCACCCGCCCGGTCGACCGCGCGATCGCAAGAAGCCGCGCGTCATCCGTGAGCGTGAAAATCCACTCGCCCGCAATCGCCGGTGTCGAAATCCCGGCAAGGTTCAATTCCCAGATACGCTGGCCGGTCACCAATTCATAAGCGGCCATACGTCCGCCCTGACCCAGAGCGTAGACACGGCCTGAATCGATGATCGGGTCGGCGTCAATATCGGTGAGCGAAGAAACCTGTGTTGAAATATTGGTCCGCGCGAGCGCATCCGCCCACAGCTCGCGCCCGTTCTCATAGCGATAGGCGGTCAGCTCGCCGCTCGAATATCCAGCAACGATAGTGCCTTGCCCGGCGGACGGAGCGGCCACGCCAAACACGCCCGATTGCGTGCTAGAGCCGGCTTTATTCCAAAGAAGCTCTCCTGTGCGCGCATCCAGAGCGATAATCTGGTTGTCCTGCGTCATCACATAGACTTGACCAAAGGCAATGGTCGGTGATCCGCGCAGAGGTCCGGCGGGTTTCACTTTCCACAAGCGTTCGCCCGTTTCGGCGTTTTTCGCTTTCACTTCGCCAATGCCGTTGGTCGCGTAGACCACGCCGTTGTCGTAGCTAACCCCACCGCCAAACGCGCTGGGCCGCATATCATCCGACATTTCGTCTTCTTCGCGGCGCCAAACCTCGTTGCCGGTTTTTTTGTTGAAAGCGTGGATGACGCCATCGGTACCCTCCACAAACAACATATTGCTGCCAACAACGGGAGCCGCGGCCAAGCGCTCGCGGTTGCTGGAACCGGTGATCCTGGCTTCCCAAGCTTTTGCTGGCGCCTCGGCCAGTTGCAGGTGGCCATAAGACTTGTTGGCGGATCCACCCACTTGCGACCATTCGGTGTTGAGCGTCGCCGGTGGCAGCACGACAGTGACACCAGCCAAGTCTGGATCGACCGATGTTCCACCCTCAATCCGAGACAGAATCGGCATTCGATCGCCGACGGTCGGCGTTGTCTTCTTACGCTTGCCGAACAGGCCATCGCCCGCGCAGCCCGTAACAATCGCAGCGCACACGCCCGCGACTAGCGTCGCGCGCATCGCTTTGCGGAAACCTGGATTGGTGGTCTTCATTCTTTTTCGTTTCCCGTCCGTAATTCTTATGGCGCCAATGGCCCCTCCGCTTGTGGAGCGACCCCTTGCCCCTCAAGCAATTCTTCGACATTTTCGACCGCATCAACGCCCAGCTGACCAGTCATTTGCAACGCGCGATCGCGCAGGCTCTCCGGCGCGTTTTCATCCTTGGCGATTGTAGCGAACAAAGCGCCTGCCTCTTCGAAGTTGCCCGCTTCAAGGTGCGCCATAGCGGTCATTTCTGCAGCGCTTCCGAAGAAGGGATTACCCGGCTGGGCCAAGTCCGAAAGCTTGGAGATGATATCGTCCGGATCGCGCTCATCGTAGTTGGTGGCGACCTCGCGCAGCCGGGCCATATCCCGCAGGGCTTGGGGCGCGGCCTCGTCGCTCGCCACCTGCGCGTAGAGTTCGACCGCGCGCGCTGGGTCATCAGTCTCTATAGCAGTGGCTGCTTGAAGCAGCCGGGCCGATGTGCGCACGCCCGCCGTTTCCGCATCCAACAGAGGAGTGGTCAGGGTTTCAACAGACGTAAAGTCTTCCGACTGCGCGTGATCGATCACGCTGATGATCTCTTCAGACTGCGCTTCCAATCCGGCTTCGACCTGCGAATTCCAGAACAGGTAACCCCCCAGCCCAACCAAGACGATGGTTAGGACCGAAAGGATCGCAACGCCGTAGGTTTTGGCGAACTCGGCCGCGTCGTCCTGTCGAACCGCTTCGTCGATTTCACGCAGAGCCACTTCGTCCTCGGGCGAAAGGGTGGGCTTTTCGGGTGTGTCAGAGCTGTTGTTCTTCGGAGTGAGAGCCACGGGAGCTGATCGTCCTTACCTGTTCACATTACGCTGCGCGCGGCCTTAGAGCGTGGCATGGCCCCACGCAATGGCGACCAGCGAGCTTGTGCCAATTCGAAGTGCTGGGCGGCGAAGTGCTGGGCGGCCAAGGCCAGACCATAAGATGATCTGGAAGCGCGCAGTTGAACCCGAAATGAAGCGCCGCATCGGCTCAATCGCGGGCGGCGCACCCATTGGTATTAAATGTCGCGTCCCAAAACGCTAGAGTACAGAGCCCGATGCCGCTCAATCGACGCGCGATTATCAAATTGCGCGCGCGCCTTAGCTTTGTTGGCCGCGCCAATCTCAGCCCGTCCTTCAGCATCGCCCGCGAGCGCACCGAGCGAATGGGCGATCGCTTCAACATCTCCGGGTGGCGTCACAAAGTCGCGATTCTCACGCGCGATGATCGTTGCGTTATCGCCCGTATCCGGCGCTACTATCGGTAGCGCGTAAGCCATCGCTTGAAGGATCGGATGCGGATCACGGTCAGACGTCACCGCGAAGACATCGAAGAGGCCCAAGACGCGAGAGCCTTCGTTGACCGGACCGGCCAAATGAACGCGGTCGTCAACGCTGTGCTCGGTCGCGGCGCTTCGGACCGCACCAGCGTCACAATCCTCTCCGATTATGACCAAGTGCCAGGCTTCCGGCTGCGATTTTAGCGCCTCGACAAGGTTGACGATATTCTCAGTGGATTCGGGCGCAGCAAAGGTACCAATCCATTGCTCCCCCTCTCGCTTCACCACACGAAGGCCCGCAGGATTGGGTTGTTCGATCCGCTGTGTGTCGAGCGCAAAGGGGATGCACGTTATGCGCTCGCGGGGTTGCTTCCATCTCTCAAGCGCCTCTTTTTCCATCGACGCGCCGCGCACAACCAAACCATTCGTGCGCCACAACGCGGCGCGCCGATACCAGTGGCGGCTGGCCCGCGCCTTTTCCTCTGCGGTTTCATGGAGCCCGCTTTCGTGATGGACCAGCGGAGCGAGGCCGAAGGACTGACCGAAAATCGTGTGCGCCATCGCCACATCGATCGCGCCCCAATCATAGGTGAGAATAAGGTCAAAACCTTCCAGCGCGCGAGCCAGACCGACCAGACGCCCCGGTGTGGAGCGCCCCGTAAGGCTGGGAAAATCGGTCGGAAAGGAAGCGCGGACGCGTTTATCCATCAGGGCGCGAGCGCTCGTCTGGTCCGGATTGGCGCTAACCACTGTATGCTGGGCGGCCTTACCCAATGCGTTCATCACTTCGACCGCGATGGGTGCCGGATCGCCAGCGCCAAAGCGGGAATAGCAATGCAGGATGCGGATGGCGCCGCTGGACTGGCTCATAGCGTTAGCTTGGCTGATCCAACTTTAAGACAGCGGAGCCAGCAGCGAGTCGATAGCCTCGCGCGCTTCGGGTTCGTCCAAAGTCGGTGCGTGCCCCATGCGCGGGACCGTCACCAAGCTCATCGCAGGGTTGCGCACACCCATCTGTTTCACCGTCTCGCTTGAAATAAGGTCAGACAATTCACCGCGCACCAACACCATCGGCACATTGCGCAAAGCCTCGTACGCGAGCCATAGATTAGCGGGCGCGGCGTTGCCCGGTTGAGAGAACGGCTCGGCTATCGCCATGTCGTAATCGTAACTGATACGACCATTCTGGCTGACCACCAGATTGCGCTTGGCCATTTCCAGCCACTTGTCGAGATCCCAGTCTGGGAAAGCCTCTCCATGAACCGATTGGAGCGAGCGGGCGGCGTGCATCCATGTCGGGTAGCTGCGGCCTTGCCCGACATAACCCTGAATACGTTCTACGCCATCAGTTTCGATCTCAGGGCCAATGTCGTTGAGTACAACCGCCTCCAGCCTTCCCGGATTCTTGGCTGCAAATATCATGGTGATCAGTCCACCCATTGACGTTCCGACCGAAATGAAACGCGCAAATCCAAGCTCGTCGAGCAAAATTTCGAGATCGGCGGCGTATTGCTCTCCGTGATAAGTGCTCGAATCGGGCGCGTAGTCGCTAAAGCCTCGTCCCCGCATTTCGGGCACGATCACACGCCGTCCTTGCGCTGCCAGGTGCTCGGCAAGGTCCGCGAAATCGCGTGAATTGCGAGTCAGACCATGAAGACAAACAATTGGCGTTCGGCCTTCAGCGCCCTCCCCGCCCGGATAGTCGCGGTAGTAAAGCTGCAATCCATCCGCGCTGGTCCAGCGCTTTTCCTCAAAGCTGTTCGCCATGGGCCACCAGATTCCCTCTTGTGCCGTTTGCGCCCGTTCTTGCGCAGGATACGATGCGCCTTGCAAGCGGCTAATTGCGTGCCCACTGTCGCGGGATGACGGACGAACCGCAACCGGCGACCTACCGCCCTGATCCCGCTATAGGCGCCTTGGCCGATTGGCTCGGCTCTCCGGTGGATGCCGCCGCTTTCCCAGAAGCGCGCCTTCGCTTTCGAAACGACCGCGCCGCGCGCACCGTCGGTCTGGCCGAGTTGAGCGATGAGGACTGGGCTGCGCATTTTTGCCGGTTCGAACCGCTCGACAGCAACCTTCTAAAGCCTCTCGCGCTCAAGTATCACGGCCACCAATTCCGTGTTTACAATCCAGATATTGGCGATGGGCGCGGGTTTCTGTTCGCGCAAATGCGCGGCGGCGATAACCGCTTGATGGATCTCGGCACCAAGGGATCCGGTCAAACACCCTACAGCCGCAGCGGGGATGGGAAACTGACGCTCAAGGGCGCAGTTAGAGAAATCCTAGCCACCGAAATGCTCGAAGCGTTGGGCGTAAACACGTCGAAGACCTTAAGCGTGGCGGAAACGGGCGAGGAATTGTGGCGCAATGACGAACCTTCGCCAACGCGCTCGGCAGTGATGGTCCGGCTGAGCCATTCGCACATACGGATCGGCACCTTTCAACGGCTGCTGGCGCTCGAAGAAACGGATCATATGAGCAATCTCGTCGCCTATTGTCTGGATCGGTTTCCCGGTAACCCACCGCCAGAGGATGCGCCCGCTCGTGATGAACCAGCCGTCCAGCTGATGCATCACGCGGTTGAGCGACTGGCTGATCTGGCGGCGAGCTACATGGTCGCAGGCTTTGTCCATGGCGTGCTCAACACCGACAATATGAACCTTACCGGGGAAAGCTTTGACTATGGGCCTTGGCGTTGGCTGCCCACCTGGGACCCAAGCTTCACCGCCGCCTATTTCGATCATGGCGGACTCTACGCCTTTGGTCGCCAACCCGAAGCGTTGCATTGGAATTGCGGTCAACTGGCCGTCTCCTTGCGCCTGCTGGCGGACAGCGAGCCTCTGATCGCAGCGCTCGACCGCTTTGGACCTCTGTACATGGACGCGATTGCACGCCGTTGGTGCTGGAGGCTGGGCGTTGAGCCGCGCGGAACCGAGAGCGACGCGCAGCTGATCTCGATCTGCGAAAAGGCTATGCGCGAAGGCGGACAGGGGCCTGATGCCTTCTTCTTCGCGCACCGCGGTGGACGTGGTGTGACGGACGCTTCACCTGAATTCACCGAAACGATCAGCGCCTACACCCCCATCAACAGCGCGCACGATTACTGGTCCGATGACGCCCCCCAATCCATGCTCATTGAGGAGGTCGAAGCCATTTGGTTGGCGATTGACGAGCGCGATGACTGGTCAGTTCTAGAAGCGAAGGTGGCCGCGCTTAGGCGCATGGGCAAAGCGCATGGCACCCCGCCCCGCCCCGCTGGTCACGCCTAGTGACGCCCACAGCGCTGCGCCCTATCCACAGGAAGCAGGGGATTGTCCTTTCCATTGACTTAAGCGCAATTTAGGGCGTCAGAAGACATGGGGGGAATACAGGCTTAGGGTTTTCGGGAATTGCAATCTCGCAGCTTGAGCGCACGCCGGTTAGGCCGGACTCTCCCGCGCATCGGCAAAGATATGAGTTCGCGCAGCTTTGAATAAAGACACGCTCATCTCCTACGAACCCGCATCCGGCCAAGAATTGTGGCGCGGGCCGTATGGCGATGTGGATGAAGCGGTCAGCCAAGCGCGCAAAGCGTGGCCAAAGTGGGCGGGCGCTCCACTGGCCAATCGTATCGAAAGTGTGCGGCGATACGCGAACGAGGTTCGCAAACGCGCCGACGAACTCGCTGAGCTGATAGCGCGTGAAACTGGAAAGCCTCTTTGGGAAGCGCGCACCGAAGTCGATGCGGTGATCGCCAAGATCGAAATCTCGATAAGCGCCTACGCCGAACGAACCGGCAAGAAGAAATTCGACAGCGCTTTGCAAGGGACCGCGGCCGTGCGGCACAAACCGCACGGCGTGATGGCGGTGTTGGGCCCGTATAACTTCCCGGCGCACCTTCCCAATGGGCATATCATTCCAGCTCTCGTCGCGGGCAACACCATCCTGTTCAAACCCTCGGAGAAAACCCCGGCCACGGGCGCGCTGCTGGTCGAATGCTTCAAGGCCGCCGGCATTTCCGAACACGTGGTTCAGTTGGTCATAGGTGGACCGACGCAAGGCAAGGCGCTGGTCTCCCATCCCGGCGTTGATGGGGTGCTGTTCACCGGCTCGGCGCAGGCGGGGATTGCCATCAACCGTTCGCTCGCGGCCAATCCGGGTAAGATTGTCGCGTTGGAAATGGGTGGAAACAATCCCATCGTGGCGCTCGAAACGCCGAAGCTGGATGACGCGGCTGCGCTCATCGTCCAAAGCGCGTTCACAACGGCTGGGCAGCGCTGCACCGCTGCGCGTCGGCTGATTGTGAAGGACAGCGTCTATGACGATCTCATCGCGGCGCTTGTGCCGCTTACCCGGAAGCTCGTGGTTGGCGGGCCGTTGGACGAACCACAGCCCTTTATGGGCCCGGTGATCGACGTCGAGACCGCCGAACGTTTGAACGACAGTTTTGTCACGCTGATGACGGCGGGTGGAAAAGCGTTACTCGCCATGCGCCAGCCTGACGAGGACAAACCGTTCCTCACACCCGGCATTATCGACACCACCGCTGTTCCCGAACGCCCGGATATCGAGCTGTTCGGACCGATACTGCAAGTGATCCGCGTGCCCGATCTCGACGCCGGTATTGCCGAGGCGAACAACACTCGCTTTGGTCTCTCGGCCTCGCTCATAGGAGGCACGCCCGAGGAGTATGGGCGGTTCTGGGCCAATATCCGCGCCGGGATCATCAATTGGAACCGGCCCACCAACGGGGCATCGTCGTCAGCGCCGTTCGGTGGGATTGGCTTATCGGGAAATCACCGCCCCGCCGCGTTCTACGCCGCCGATTACTGCGCCTACCCCGTCGCCAGCACCGAGATGGAGCAGCCGCGCGCCAATATTGGCGTGGGATTGAGCGACTAATCTAACATCAATTCCATGTGAAAACGCCCCCAAGCCCGTGCGGGTTTGGAGGCGCCTTCCGCGGCTGGTGGAAGCCGCGCCCAGGCC